>NZ_JBHXJG010000002.1:0-91482 GCF_042723425.1 Streptomyces sp. NPDC058375
GCCCAGTCCCGGGCGCCGACCGCCATCGCTTCGTTACGTGTTCGACGGCCCGCGGGCCTCGGGTCCACCGGCCCGCGGGCCTCAGGCCGTCTTCGGCTCGATGATCCACTCGCCCTTGCGCATGACGCCCGCCAGGGCGAAGTCCTCGTCGAGCACCACCAGGTCGGCGTCCTTGCCCGGCTCCAGCGAACCGACCCGGTCGTCGACGCCGAGCAGCCGGGCCGGGTTGGCGGAGATGGACCGTACGACGTCCTCGACGGGGATCTGGTCGAGGGTGACCGCCCGGCGGAACGCGGTGTCCAGGGTGAGGGTGGAGCCCGCGATCGAGCCGCCCTCCACCAGCCGGGCGACGCCGTCCTTGACCTCGACCGCGAGCGGCCCGAGGTCGTAGGAGCCGTCGCCGAAACCGGCGGCGTCCATCGCGTCGGTGATCAGCGCGACCCGTCCTGCGCCCTTGTGGCGGTAGGCCAGCTCCAGGACGGCCGGGTGCAGATGCGTGCCGTCGTTGATCAGCTCGACGGTGATCCGGTCGTCCTCCAGGAGGGCGGCGATCGGGCCGGGCTCGCGGTGGGCGAGCGGCGGCATCGCGTTGAACAGGTGCGTGGCGACGGTCGCGCCCGCGTCGATCGCCTCCACCGTCTGCTCGTACGTCGCGTCCGTGTGGCCGATCGCGGCGATGACCCCGTGCTCGGCGAGCAGCCGCACCGAGTCGATGCCGCCGGGCAGCTCGGTGGCGAGGGTGAACATCCGGGCGGTGCCGCGCGCGGCGTCCAGCAGCTTGCGGACCTCTGCCGGGTCCGGGTCGCGCAGCAGCTCCTCGCTGTGGGCGCCCTTGCGGCACGGCGAGATGAAGGGGCCCTCGAAGTGGATCCCCGCCAGGTCGCCCTGCTCGACCAGCTCGGACAGCTCGCCCGCGCGCCGGGCGAGGAAGTCCATCTCGCCGGTGACCGTGGAGGCGACCATCGTGGTGGTGCCGTGCTCGCGGTGCGTACGGATGCCGGTGAGGACCTCGTCCACGGTGCCGGAGGTGAAGGACGCCCCGCCGCCGCCGTGGTTGTGCATGTCCACGAAGCCGGGGACCACCCAGTGGCCGGTGAGGTCGACGACCCGGGCGCCCTCGGGTGCGGAGGCGGCGATGCGGGCGCCCTCGACGGTCACCCGGCCGTCCTCGACGGTGCCGGTGGGGAGCACCAGCCGGGCGCCGGCGAGAACGGTGCTGTCTGCTGCGCGTCCGGCCATCAGGCGGAAACCTCCGTGGAGAGTAGATCCCAGGCGAGCAGCCCCGCGCCCAGGCATCCGGCGGTGTCCCCGAGGGCCGCCGGGACGATGTGGGGCGGCTTCTGGAACGTGATGCGTTCCTCGACGGCCGCACGCAGTGGTGTGAACAAGGTTTCCCCGGCTTCGGCGAGACCGCCACCGATGATGAGCGTGCCCGGGTCGAGGAGGGTGAGCGCGGTGACGAGGCCGGCGGCGAGTGCGTCGATCGCGTTCTGCCAGACCTCGGTCGCCGCCGGGTCGCCGGACTCGACGGCCTTCGCGCAGTCCGCGGCGTCCGCCCCGGGATCCCCGGAGGCGGCGGCCCAGGCCCGGGTCACCGCGGCGGCGGAGGCCAGGGTCTCCAGGCAGCCGCGCTGGCCGCAGCTGCAGTCGGGTCCGTCCGGGCGGACGACGATGTGGCCGATCTCGCCCGCGTCCCCGTGGGCGCCCGCCTCGATCGCGCCCGCGATGCCGATGGCCCCGGCGATCCCGGTGCCGAGCGGGACGAACAGGAAGCGGTCCGTCCCGCGCCCGGCGCCGATCCGGCCCTCGGCGAGCCCGCCGGTGCGGACGTCGTGGCCGAGGGCGACCGGGACGGAGCCGAGCCGCTCGGCGAGCAGGGCGCGCAGCGGTACGTCGCGCCAACCCAGGTTCGCGGCGTACACCGCGATGCCCTTCTCGGAGTCGACGATGCCGGGCACGGCGACCCCGGCGGCGACGGCGCTCTCGCCGAGGTGCTCCTCGCCGTGGGCCCGCAGATCCGCCGCGAACGCGAGGATCGACTCGATGACCGCTTCGGCGCCGCGCTCCCGGTCGGTGGCCCGCCGCGCCTCGTGAAGGAGGGTGCCGTCGGTCCCGACCAGTGCGGCCTTCATTCCGGTGCCGCCCACATCGAGGGCGATGACATGTCTCACGGGAGACAGTTTCGCCCGCCGACCCCCAAAAGGTCTAGTCCACTAGCGTGGTTTGTTGCGCACCCATACAAAATGATGAACGAGTGAAGGCAGGTCTTTTTCTGCCGGAAAGTAACTTTTGGGAACCCTGGATCGGCGGAATCCGGATCAAAGGTCTGGACCAAGATACGGGTCGGGGCCTCCGACTTCCAGTACCCGCAAGCCAGTTGTGGCCTCCAGGGCCCGTATACGTTGCCGAAGCGATACGCCGGTGGTGTAGACCTTCGCGTCGGCAATGGGGGAAAATCGCAGTTCATCCGGACGGTGTCCAGGACAGGGCGGCACAGCCGCGGCCGAGCGAGGCCGTCGGCCGACGCCGTGCGCACCGTCCGTGAGCAGGCGTATCGACGAGGATGGGCGAGGCTGTGCAGCGGCGCTTTTTGGGTCTGACCGCGGCGGTGGCCGCGCTGGGAATGACGGCAACGTTGTCGGCCTGCGGAGGTGATGCCGGCTCGGGCGACGTCACGCTCAAGCTGGTCGCCGCCGACTACGGCACCGGACCGGAGAACAGCTCCGAGAAATACTGGAGTGGGGTCGCCTCGGGCTTCGAGAAGGAGCACCCCGGCATCAAGGTCGATGTCACCGTCCTCTCCTGGAAGGACGTCGACCGCGAGGTCGCGGCGATGGTCAAGGCCGGCAACGCCCCCGACATCGCCCAGATCGGCGCGTACGCGGACTACGCCAAGGCGGGCAAGCTCTACAGCGCCGACGAGATGCTCGCGATCCGCACCGCGGCGAACTTCCTGCCGTCGCTCACCGACGCGGGCAAGGTCGACGGCACGCTGTACGGCCTGCCCTTCGTCGCCAGCACCCGGCTGCTCTTCTACAACCAGCAGCTCTTCGACCAGGCGGGCCTGGACGCCCCCGAGACCTGGGACGACATCCGCACCGACGCCGCGGCCCTCAAGGCGAAGGGCGTCGACTACCCCTTCGCCCTGCCGCTCGGCCAGGAGGAGGCCCAGGCCGAGACCCTGATGTGGCTGCTCAGTGGCAACGGCGGCTACACCGACGACGTCGGCTCGTACGACATCGACTCGGCCGAGAACGTCGCCACGTTCCGCTGGCTGCGGGACAACCTCGTCGGCAAGGGCCTCACCGGCCCGGTCGCGCCGGGCAAGCTGGACCGCGCGAAGGCGTTCGAGGCGTTCACCGCCGGCAAGGTCGGCATGCTCAACGGCCACCCCACCCTGATGGACGAGGCCGAGGCCAAGGGCGTCAAGGTCGGCATGGTGCCGCTGCCCGGCGCCGACGGCCCGACCAAGGGCTCCATGGGCGTCGCCGACTGGATGATGGGCTTCAAGGAGAACGGCCACCGCAAGGAGATCGGCACGTTCCTGGACTACGCCTACTCCGACGAGAACGTGCTGGAGTTCGCCGAGGAGTACGACCTCCTCCCGGTGACCGGCAGCGCCTCCGCCGCGATGGAGACCGACAAGAAGCACAAGAAGCTGCACGAGTTCCTGGCCGCGCTGCCCAACTCCACCCTGCCCCCGTTCGGCAAGACGTCCTGGGCCACGGTCAGCGACGCGATCAAGAAGAACATCGGCAGCGCGGTCGCGCCGGGCAGCAACCCCGAGAGCATCCTCGGAGGGATAGCTTCCGAGGCGACGCAGGCGGAGGCCGCCGAATAGCGGACGCGGGGCGCGCGGGCGGTGTCGGGGGTGGGCATTAGGTTGGTTGATATGACCGCCCCCGGCCCTGATCCCGACCCCGATCGCCACGATGCCCCGGCCGTGCCCGCGCCCGGTGCGGACGAGCTGTCCGTACGGGACCGGGCGCTGCTGGCCCTGGAGCGGCGGTCCTGGGCCGGGCCCGGGGCGAAGGAGCGGGCGATCCGCGAGGAGCTCGGGATCTCGCCGGTCCGCTACTACCAGTTGCTCAACGCGCTGATCGATGACGAGCGGGCGCTGCGGGTGGATCCGGTCACGGTGAACCGGTTGCGGCGGGTGCGGGACGCCAGGCGCGGGCGGCGCTGAGCGCTGTTCGCCGGGACTCCGCCCCCGGGCCCCCGCTCCTCAATCGCCGGAGGGGCAGGAACGTGCCGGAGGCGCTTGGACGTGCCGGAGGGGCTTGATCTACGGCGAGGAATCCAGCACCAGGTCCACCGCCGCGTCCAGGCGGTCCCGTTCGGCCTCCGTCAGGTGCGGGTTCTGCTGCTGGCGGGTCCGGGCCGGCGCCAGATCGGCGGCCGACGCGCCCCCGTCGTCGGAGAGTTCCGCCAGGAGCGCCGTCAGCAAGGGCCGTACGTCCGCCCCGGCCGGGAGCGCAGGGTCGAGCGCGATCCGGGCCAGGGTCAGCGCCGACATCGCCCGGTCCAGGCCGGGCGGGCCCTCCGTCGCGGTGGACCAGTCGATCACCACCGCACCCCCTGCCGTGAGCACCACGTTCTCCGGATGCAGGTCCAGGTGGAGCACGCAGTCCTCCGGGTTCGTCGAGACCCGGGGGGGTATCGCGTGCAGCTCGCGCAGCAGGCGGGCGAGCAGCGCCCCCGCCTCGGCCGCCCCCAGCCGCCCCGCCAGCAGGGCCTCGGCCAGGGTCGGGCCGGTCAGCCGCTGGAGCACCAGGTCCGTGGAACGGGCCCCCTCGGCGGGCGGACCGATGCGCGGCACCGGGAAGCCGAAGGCGCCGACGTAACTCATCACGGCCAGCTCCTCCGTGGTGTCGGTGCGGTCCCGGTAGCGGCGAAGGACCCAGGAGCCGTCGAGTGCGTACACGTCGGCGGTGCGTCCCGAGCCCAGAAGTTGCCCTGTGTGCATGAGGGCGAACCTACCCGGGCGCCCCGCCGAAGGGGAGACGGCTTCCCCCTCGAAGGGGGTCCGGCCCCATAACGCGGAGGGAGGGGGTGAACGGGATCTCCTGCGCCGGGCGTCGCCGCCGCTACGGTTTCGGCAATTCCCTGGTCCGGACCAACCCCCGCCGGACCCGGACACCCCCTGAACCAAGGAGAGTTACGTGGAGAGAACCACGCTCCGCAGACGCGCCCTCGCCGTCGGCACCGCCACGGTGGCCGTGGGTGCGCTGGCCCTCGCCGGGCTGACCGGCGTGGCGTCCGCCGACCCCGCGGGCACCACCGCCCCGCCGGTCTCCGCCGCCAGCCTGTCGCCCGGACTGCTGGCCGCCATGGAACGCGACCTCGGCCTGGACGCGGACGACGCCCGCAGCCGGATAGCCGGCGAGTACCGCGCCGCGGCCGTCGCCGCCGGGTTGGAGAAGTCCCTCGGCGCCAGCTACGCGGGAGCCCGGGTCAGCGGTGTGAAGGCGACCCTGACCGTCGCCACCACCGACGCCTCCCAGGCCGCCCGGATCACCGGGGCCGGGGCGAAGGCCGAGGTCGTCGGCCACAGCCTGGACCGGCTCGAAGGCGTCAAGGAGAGCCTCGACCGGGCCGCGCTGCGCAAGGCCCCGAAGGACGTGCCCGTCTGGTACGTCGACGTCGAGGCCAACCGGGTCGTCGTGAACGCCGCGAGCGCCGCCGCCGGAGCGGCGTTCGTGAAGGCGGCCGGGGTCGACGGCGGCCTCGTCACCGTGGCCCGGTCCGCCGAGAAGCCCCGCACCTTCGCCGACCTCCGGGGCGGCGACGCGTACTACATGAACGGCTCCGGCCGCTGTTCCATCGGCTTCTCCGTCAAGCGCGGCACCCAGAACGGCTTCGCCACCGCGGGCCACTGCGGCCGGGTCGGCACCACCACCAACGGCTTCAACCAGCAGGCCCAGGGCACCTTCCAGGGCTCCACCTTCCCCGGCCGCGACTACGCCTGGGTCGCCACCAACGCCAACTGGACCCCGCGCCCGACGGTCAACGGCTACGGGCGGGGCGACGTCACCGTCGCCGGCTCCACCGCGTCCGTCGTCGGCGCCTCGGTCTGCCGCTCCGGCTCCACCACCGGCTGGCACTGCGGCACCATCCAGCAGCTCAACACCAGCGTCACCTACCCGGAGGGCACCATCTCCGGCGTGACCCGCACCAGCGTCTGCGCGGAACCGGGCGACTCCGGCGGCTCGTACATCTCCGGAAACCAGGCGCAGGGCGTCACCTCCGGCGGCTCGGGCAACTGCTCGTCGGGCGGTACGACGTACTTCCAGCCGCTCAACCCGCTGCTCCAGGCGTACGGGCTGACCCTGGTCACCAGCGGTACGCCCACCGACCCGCCCACCACGCCGCCGACGAACCCGCCCACCGACCCGCCGGGCGGCACCTGGGCGGCCGGCACCGCGTACGCCGCCGGAGCCACGGTGACGTACGGCGGAGCGACCTACCGCTGCCTCCAGGCGCACACGGCGCAGCCCGGCTGGACTCCTGCGGCCGTCCCCGCGCTCTGGCAGCGGATCTGAGGGCCCCGGGCCCGGCCCGGCGCCCCCGTAACAGCACCTCCTGAGCCTCCCGCCTCCCCGCGTCGAGGCTCCCCGAGGACTCCGAGGAACCGTCATGACCCCACACATGGACAGCCCGACCCCCCACGACCCGAACGCGTCCGACGAGCCGTCGGGGGACCGCCGGCGGATCAGCCGCAAAGGTCTCCTGAAGGCCGCGCTCGTCGCGAGCGCCGCACCCCTGCTCGCCGGCGGAGGCGTCGCGCTCGCCCGCGACGCCGCCGCCACCGGGAACGGGCCCCTGGCCCCCACCCCGGAGTGCGACGACGGCGACGACACGACGCCGCCGCAGATGGAGGGGCCGTACTTCAAGCCCGACTCACCGCGCCGCACCAGCCTGGTGACCCCGGGCACCCCCGGCGTACCGCTCACCGTGAGCGGTTACGTCTTCGGCCGGGCCTGCCGGCCCATCTCCGGGGCCCTGCTCGACTTCTGGCAGGCCGACACCAACGGGTCGTACGACATGGCCCGGTTCGCCTTCCGAGGACACCAATTCACCGGTGCGGACGGGTCGTTCAGCCTCACCACCGTCGTGCCGGGCCTCTACCCGGGCCGTACGCGCCACCTCCACGTGAAGGCACAGGCGCCCGGCGGCCGCATCCTCACCACCCAGCTGTACTTCCCGAACGAGCCGCGCAACAACACCGACGCCCTGTTCGACCCCGTGCTGCTGATGAACGTCCGCAACGTCGGGAACGGGCGCCAGGGCTCCTTCGACTTCGTCCTGGACGTCGCCCAGACGCCCGGCCCGACCGACCCGCCCACCGATCCGCCGACCTCTCCACCCACCGAGCCGGGGACCAGCTGGGCCTCCGGCACCTCCTACCGCGCGGGCGACCGCGTGACCTACGGCGGGGTCGCCTACCGCTGTCTGCAGGCGCACCAGGCCGTCTCCGGCTGGGAGCCGCCGAACGTCCCCGCGTTGTGGGAACGCGGGTAGACGACGGAAAACAGCGAGCGCGCACCACCGCCCGCGCCCCGTTCACGCCGTCCGGCGCGTGAACGGGGCGCTTCTCCGTCCGCCTCCGTCCTCACGGTCACTTCGCGTCCGCGTACCGCTCCACCACCGCCGTTGTGAAGGGGAACCGCACCGGCGTCTCCCCGAAGGCGGTCCGCCCGGCCAGCTCGCCCGCCGAGCGGATCGCCTCGGTGACGGCGGCGCTCTCCTCGGCCGGGCAGTGCACGATCACCTCGTCGTGCTGGAAGAACACCAACTGCGCCCGCAGCCCCTGCGCGAAGAGCGTCCGGCGCAGCCCGGCCAGGAGCAGCAGCGCCCAGTCGGCGGCGCTGCCCTGCACCACGAAGTTACGGGTGAAGCGCCCCCGGGCCCGCGCCGTACCGCCACCGGACCCGGCCCCGGGGCCCCCGGCGTCCCCGGCGCCCTCCGGGTCCTCCTGGGGGATGCCCGCCTCCTCGTCCTGGCCCGCCGAGACGACCGGCGGGCTGGTGCGGCCCAGCCAGGTCCGCACCACGCGCCCCTCCTCGCCCGCCCGCGCCGCGTCGTCCACGTACGCGACGGCCAGCGGGAAGCGGCGGCGCAGGGCGGCCAGGTTCTTCAGCCCGTCCCCGGAGGTCTGGCCGTAGATCGCGCCGAGCAGCGCCAGCTTGGCGTGCTGGCGGTCGCCGGAGAACGCCCGGTCGGACAGGGCCTTGTAGAGGTCGCCGTCATGACCGGCCACCTCCATCAGCCCCCGGTCGCGGGAGATCGCCGCCAGCACCCGGGGCTCCATCTGGTCGGCGTCCGCGACGACGAGCCGCCACCCCGGATCGGCGACGACGGCCTGCCGTATCACCTTGGGGATCTGGAGGGCCCCGCCGCCGTTGGTCGTCCAGCGGCCGCTGACCGTGCCGCCCGGCTGGTACTCCGGGCGGAACCGGCCCTCGCGCACCCAGTCCTGGAGCCAGGACCAGCCGTGCGCGGTCCAGATCCGGTACAGCTTCTTGTACGCGATCAGCGGCTCCACCGCCGGATGGTCCACCTCCTCCAGCTCCCACCGCCGGGTCGACTTCACCGGCATCCCCGCCTGTGCGAACGCCTTCACCACATCGGCGGGGAGGTCGGGGCGGACCCGTCTGCCGAACGCGGCCGACACCTCGTCCGCCAGCTCGGCGAGTCTGCGGGGCTCGCCGCCGCCCGCGTACCGCTCGCCCAGCAGTCCGTTCAGCAGCTCCCGGTGGACGTCGGCGCGCCAGGGCAGCCCGGCCCGGTGCATCTCGGCGGCCACGAGCATCCCCGCCGACTCCGACGCGGTCAGCAGCCGCATCCGGTCCGGGTGCTCCGCCGCGTCGTGCCGGCGCACCTGGTCCGCGTAGACCCGCAGGAGGCCCTCGAACGGCACGCCGGTCCCCGACGACGGCTCGAAGAGGGAGGACTGCGCGCCCGGCTCGGCGGACCGGGCGGGCGGGTCCGGCGGCACCGGCGCGTTGTCGAGGCGGGCCAGCGCGGCGGCGGCCGACCGGGGCTCGCCGAGGCGCCCGGCGTGCCCGAGCAGCAGCAGCTCGGCGCACTCGATGTCGTAACACCGCTCGACCCGGACCCCGGCGGCCAGCAGCCGGGGGTAGATCTCGGCGGTCGACCGCCACACCCAGCGCACCACCTCGGGGCGGGAGCGGACCGCCTCGACGAGGTCGGGCTCGATGACGACCGGACCGGCGGGCGTGCCGTCGCGCGCGAGCGGCGCGAGCAGCGCCCCGCCCCCGTCCGCAGCGGCCACCGCCCACCGTTCGGTCATGGGTGCGAGTCTGGCACCCGCCACTGACAACGCCGGGGAGCCGCGCGCCTACCCTTGGCCGGATGGAATCCGTGATCGACCGGGCGTGCGCCGCGGCCCTCTACGCGGGGGGCGACGCCGCCCTGGACACCGGCGCGTCCCTGCTCGCCGCCGCCCCGGACGCCGACGCGGAGGCGCACCTGCGCGGCGAGGAGTTCGTGCGCCGGGCGTGGGACCGGGGCTGGCACCCCGCCGACCTGGTCCGGTTCGTCCGCCGCGAGCTGGACGAGCGGCGGGCGGCGCTGGCCGCGACCCTGATCGCCGCCGAGACCGCCCGGTACGCGGAGCTGCCGCCCCGCTGGCTCCAGCAGCTCGCCGAGCTTCCGGACCCCGTGCCCCGCAACCGCCCCGACCGGTTCTCGTACGCCGGCGATCTGCTGGAGCTCTACCGGGTGCTGCTGCGGCTGCCCGCCATCGAGCCCGTGGGCCCGCCGCCCGGCGCGGCCGCCGACCACCTGCACCGGCCGCCCGCCGCCGACGAGCCCCGCATGCTCACCCGGATCCGGGCGCTGCTGGCGAAGGCGGAGGCGACCGGCTTCCCGGAGGAGGCCGAGGCGCTGACCACCAAGGCGCAGGAGCTGATGGCCCGGCACACCATCGACGAGGCCCTCCTCGCCGCCCGGACGCACAGCCGCGAGACGCCGGGGGCCTGCCGGATCGGGGTGGAACCCCCGTACGAGAGCGCCAAGGCGATCCTGCTGGACGCCGTCGCCTCCGCGAACCGCTGCCGGGCCGTGTGGAACGACGACCTCGGCTTCTCCACGGTCGTCGGCTTCGACGCGGACCTGGAGGCCGTCGAGCTGCTGTTCACCTCGCTGCTCGTCCAGGGGACGGCCGCGATGACCCGGGCGGAGGCTGGCCAGCGCGCCGGAGGCCGTAAACGGACCAAGACCTTCCGGCAGGCGTTCCTGATGGGGTACGCCCAGCGCCTCGGCCGACGGCTGGCCGCCGACGCCGAGCGGGTCACTGCGGCGGCGGACAGCGATACGGGCGGAGCAGGAGGGGCGGGCGGCGGGCTGCTCCCCGTCCTCGCCGCCCGGGACGTCGCGGTCGCCGACACCGCCGAGCGGATGTTCCCGAGGACCACGACCACCCGGCTCCGCGGTGTGTCCGACCTGGCGGGCTGGACGCACGGCACCGAGGCCGCCGACCGGGCCCGCATGGGCGGCGGGCGGGGCGGCGCGTCTCACCGATCCGGCCGCGAAATCACGTCATAAGCGAGTCATAAGTCGAGCTTGTCCGAGATTGCACGGTTAGGCTCGGCCCATGAGCTGGCTCCGGGCGCTGAAGGAGACCGCCCGCTCGGGGCTGGAGATCGAGCGGCAGAGGCTGGAACCCCTCATCGCCTTTCGCGGTGCGGCCGGCCTCGCCCTCGTCATCGGCACCAGCCTCGTGCTGTTCGGGCCGGAGATCGCGGCGAGTTCCGCGTTCGGCGCGTTCCAGGCGGCCATCGCCACCTTCCAGCGCAGCTGGCGGCCGCGCCCCGTCCTCGCCCTGGTCTCCGGCGCCAGCCTCGCCGTCTCGACGTTCCTCGGCTACGTCAGCGGCGCGCACGTCGTGCTCTTCCTCTGCCTGCTCGGCTTCTGGACCTTCCTCGCCGGTCTCGCCTGGTCGGCCGGTCCCACGGGCGGGATCATCGCCTCGTCCAACGTCGCGATCATGCTCGTGACGATCACCCTGCCCACCTCGGTCGTGGACGCCGCCGCCCACGCGGGGATGATCGCCGTCGGCGGCCTGGTGCAGGCGGCGCTCATCGTCCTCTTCCCGGTCCGCAGATGGGGCGCCCAGCGCGACGCGCTCGCCGACGCCCTGGCCGCCGAGGCCGACTACGCCCGCCGGCTGCGCCACGACCCGGTCGCCCCCTTCGACCCGCTGCCCCTGATGACCGCCCGCAGCGCCGCCGCCGTGACCCCGCGCGAGGCCCGCCGCCGCCCTGCCGAACTGCACGGGGCCCGCGGGGTGGCCGAGCGGCTCCGCCCGGTGCTGGCCTCGCTGGCGGACCCGGCGATGGGGGTACCCGGCGACGGCCTGGAGCGGCTCTGGGTGAACGAGCTGCTCGGCGCGGCCGGCTCGGTCCTGGACGCCGCCGCGCGGGCCGTCCGGCACGGCGAGCCCGTCCACCTCTCCGCCACCGACCTGGGCGTCCTGAAGACCCCCGACAACGACGTGATCCTCGTCGGCCCCGCCCGCCGCGCCGCCGACCGGCTCTCCGCCCTGCTCGACGACGTCCTGGAGATCGCGGAGGGCACCGGGACCGACAGCGGGGTGCCGTCCGACCTCGCCCCGGACACCCGCCGGCGGCCCACGCTCCTGCAACTCGTCCCGGTGGTGCTGGCCGCGATGCGCCGCGAACTGCACCACGGTTCACCGATCATGCGCCACGCGATCCGGGTCGCGGTGGTCGCCGTCTCCGGGTACTTCGTGGGCGAGGCCGTGCCGCTCGGCCACGGCTACTGGGCGCCGATGACCGCCGTCATGGTGATGCGGCCGGAGTTCTCGCAGACGTACGCCCGCGCCGCGGGACGCTTCGGCGGCACCCTGGTCGGCGTCGGGCTCGCCACCGCGATCGTGCAGACCGCCCACCCCGACGCCCGGCTCTCCGCGCTCCTCGCGGTGGTCTGCGCCGGGCTGATGTACCTGCTGATGCGGACCGGTTACGCGGTCGGCCAGGTCTGCGTCGCCGCGTACGTCGTCTTCCTGCTCGGCATGGCCGGCGACGACTGGTCCCAGACCGTCACCGAACGCATCGTGCTGACGCTGGTCGGCGGGCTCCTCGCGATGGTCTCGTACGCCGTCTACCCGGCCTGGGAGACCCCGAGGCTGCGCAACCGGCTGGCCGAGTGGCTGGTGGCGGACGGGCGGTACGCGGCCACGGTCGTCGACCGGTACGCCGACCCCACCGCCCGCGACAACGAGGACGTCCGGGACGCGCTGATCGCCACCCGGGAGGCCCGTGTGGCCTGGCAGGAGGCGCTGGCGACCGCCCAGCACGAACCCGTACGCCACCGGGGCATCTCCCGGGCCGCCGCCACCGACGCCCAGCACGCGCTGGCCCAGCTCGGCCGGTCCGCGATGGTCCTGGAGGCCCATCTGCCCGCCCGGTCGGCCGACCCGGTGCCCGGCGCCGCCCAACTGGCCGAGGCGCTGCGCCGGGCCACCGAGAAGGGCGCCAGGGCGGTACGGGAGCGGCGGCTGCCCGACTGGCAGCCGGTGGTGGACGCGGTGGCCCACTGGGACATGCCCACCCCGACCGAGGACGGCACGACCCCGGTCGGCGACCCGGTGGTGCGTCGGGGCGCTGCGCTGCTCCTGGACGCGCTGGAGGAGTTCACCCGCGCCCTGGACGAGCGCGGTGGCTCCACCCGCGTCAGCAGCACCCTCGCCGAGAGCTGAAACGTCCCCGGCGAGCCGGGCCCGCCTTACGGGGCGGGCAGGTCCGGGAGGTCGGGCAGGTCGGGGAGCGAGGGCATGCCGCTCGGCAGCTTGCCCGCCTCCGCCTTGGCGAGGGTGTCCTTGGCGCCGCCGTCCCACGAGACGACCAGCTTGGAGCCGTCGACGGAGTCGACCGCGCCCATCGTGCGGTCGGTGCCGCCATCCGTGCACTTCAGCGCGAGCATCGGCTCGCCGCCCATGTCCTTCACATCGCCCTGGCACACGGACTGGTCGGCGATGAGGGCGACCTTGCGGGAGGCGATGGACACGGTGACGTTTCTGCCGTCGGTCAGCCCCACCCAGGTGCCCTCCAGCGCGGCGGCGTCGACGGCGCTCCCGCCGGACTCCCCGGAGTCCTCGCCGCCACCGGCACCGGGCGTCGCGCTCGCCGACGCGTCCGTGCCGGAGTCCTTGTCCGCGTCGTCGCTGCCGCAGGCGGTCAGCGCGAACGATGCGGCCAGAGCGGCGACCGCGATGGCGCCGGTGCGTAGAGACCTGGTCACGTGGAGTTCCCCCTTGCTGTTGTCCGGTCGAAAGACCGCGCCACGTTACCAAGGTTCGCAACGATCAACTCCGTTAAGCGGGAGCGAAATAGGCGCCCCGTTCGTCTTGTAATCAAAGGAACACCCCCCGTGCACGTGCATCTGCTCATGCATTGGCATATGAACAGAGCTATGATCCGAGCTAGTTGACACTTGCACCTTTGCAACTCGGGGAGCGTCCTGTGCACCACGTGTACAACGGCATGGCGGCCACAGAGCTTCGCGGAGTCGTCTGGCAGAAGAGCAGGCACAGCAACTCCCAGGGATCCTGCGTGGAGTTCGCGCGGCTGCCCGGAGGGAATGTGGCGATGCGGAACTCCCGTCACCCCGACGGGCCCGCCCTCGTCTATACGCCCGCGGAGATCGAGGCGCTGCTGCTGGGCGTCAAGGACGGCGAGTTCGACCATCTCGCGGCCGGCGCCTGACGCCGGGCCCGGCCCAGGGGGGACCGGACCGGGGCTCTCCGTGAGCCCTACTTCGTCTTTTCCGGCAGCCGGAAAAGGGCCCAGACGACCTTGCCGTACAACGGCCCGGAAGGCAGTTCTCCGAGCGGTACGGGAGAGGGGTGCCAGCCCCAGCTGTCACTGACGCATTCCACCAGGAACAGGCCCCGGCCCGATTCGGCCGAATCCGCAGCCTCGCCCGCCACCGGGCTCTCCCGGCTGGGGTCGCGCACCGCGCACACCAGCCGCGAGGTCCACCGCATCAGATGCAGGCGCACCGGCGGGTCCTGGAATTCCCGGGGCGGATCACCGGGCAGCGCGTGGCGCAGGGCGTTGGTGACGAGTTCGGACACCACCAGGGCGACATCGTCGAAACGGTCTCCCAGCTCCCACCGCTCCAGCGTGGTCCGGGTGAACTTCCGTGCGCCGCCGACCGCTTCGTAACGTGCGGGCAGAGCGCAGGACGCCGATCCGGCAACCCCTGAGGGGTCGGTGGGGGGAAGCCCCTGCCGTAACGGCTCGAGCATCGTCGATCCATTCGTCCCCATACGAGGCACTCCCGGGATTCGCGGCTGTAGCGGCACTGCCTGTAGCGGTACTGCGGGGGGTACAGCGGCACAACACGAGCACGCAGGTGCGCGGGGACCATGGTTCCGAATGCGCAGAGCAGATGCAAGGGCAGATGCACGTGCACGCGCCGGACCTGCCCGATACCGTGGTGGTTGCGGGGCATTTCTTCCCGGGGTCAGTTTCGGAGCTTGCCGGACGTCTTCCCATTTCCGTAATCGAATGAGTACGGGCTGAAGCGTTTTGGTGGCAGAATCCGGCACTCCGGGTTCGGGGGGCTCCGGTGCCAGGGAAGGCGATGGGGAGGGTCGGGCCAGTGTCGGCAGGCGAGTCGAGTGGATCGGTGGTGCGGCGCATCCTCCTGGGCTCTCAGCTCAGGAGACTGCGGGAGTCGCGCGGAATCACCCGTGAGGCGGCCGGCTACTCGATCCGGGCCTCCGAATCGAAGATCAGCCGCATGGAGTTGGGACGGGTGAGCTTCAAGGCCAGGGACGTCGAGGACCTGCTCACGCTCTACGGAGTGGCCGACGAGGCGGAGCGGGACTCCCTTCTCGGCCTGGCGCGCGAGGCCAACGTGGCGGGCTGGTGGCACAGTTACGGCGATGTGCTGCCCGGCTGGTTCCAGACGTACATCGGTCTGGAGGGCGCCGCCTCCCTCATCCGTATCTACGAAGTCCAGTTCGTGCACGGTCTTTTGCAGACCGAGGCGTACGCCCACGCCGTCGTCTCGCGCGGGATGCGCGGCGCCTCGCCCGCCGAGATCGACCGCCGCGTCGCCCTGCGCCTGGAGCGCCAGAAGGCCCTCGTCTCGGAGCGCGCCCCGACGTTCCACGCCGTGCTCGACGAGGCGGCGCTGCGCCGCCCGTACGGCGAACGCGAGGTCATGCGCGCCCAATTGCGGCATCTGATCGACATGTCGGAGCAGCCCAACATCACGCTTCAGGTCATGCCGTTCAGTCACGGCGGCCATGCCGGTGAGAGCGGATCGTTCACGATGCTGCGTTTCCCGGAATCCGATCTGTCGGACATCGTCTATTTGGAGCAGCTGACGAGTGCGCTTTATCTGGACAAGCCCGAGGAAGTCGCGCAGTACGAAAAGGCCATGACGGGACTCGCCCAGGACAGTCCGGCGCCGGAAGAGAGCCGGGATCTTCTGCGGGGTCTCCTCCAACTGACATGATTTCTCGTTACGATGACGTCGCATCAGGAGTCTGCGAACGCCTGCAGTAAGGGATTGCATGTCCTTCTTCCATGAACTGGCCCACCAGTACATCGACGGCGAGTGGCTGACCGGCAGCGGCTCGTGGGACATCATCGATTTCAATCCCTACAACGGTGAGAAACTCGCCGCCGTCACCGTGGCCACCGCGCTGGAGGTCGACCGGGCCTACCGGGCCGCCGAACGGGCGCAGCAGGAGTGGGCCGCGGTCAATCCCTACGAGCGGCGCGCCGTCCTCGAACGCGCGCTCCGCATCACGGGCGAGCGCGCCGAGGAGATCGCCGAGGCGATCATCGACGAACTGGGCGGCACCCGGGGGCGGGCCCGGTACGAGGTCCGCGCGGCGACGGAGTTCCTGCGGGAGGCGATCCGCCAGGCGCTGCGGCCCACCGGGCGGCTGCTGCCCGCCGTGGGGGACGGCCGGGAGAACCGGCTCTACCGGCTGCCGGTCGGCGTCGTCGGGGTCATCAGCGCCTTCAACTTCCCTTTCCTGGTGACGATGAAATCCGTCGCGCCCGCACTCGCGCTCGGCAACGCGGTTGTCGTGAAACCCCACCAGAACGCCCCGGTCGTCGGCGGCGGTCTGGTGGCGAAGATATTCGAGGACGCGGGGCTGCCCGCCGGGCTGCTCAACGTCGTCATCACCGACAGCGCCGAGATCGGTGACGCGTTCATCGAGCACCCCGTGCCGAAGGTCATCTCGTTCACCGGCTCCGACCGGGTCGGCCGGCACATCGCCGCCACCGCGGCCGGCGCCTTCAAGCGGACCATCCTCGAACTGAGCGGCAACAGCGCCCTGGTGGTGCTGGAGGACGCCGATCTCGACCACGCCGTCCGGGCGGCCGTCTTCAGCCGCTTCCTGCACCAGGGCCAGGTCAGCACGGCGGCCAACCGGATCCTGGTGGACCGGTCGGTGGCCGATGAGTTCACCGAGCGGTTCACCGCCGAGGTGGCCGCCCTGCCGACCGGCGACCCGAGGGATCCGGAGACCCGGATCGGGCCGGTCATCAACGCCTTCCAGGCCGACGCGCTGGACGCCCTCGTCGACCGGGCGGTCGCGGACGGCGCGACAGCCCTCGTCCGGGGCCGGACGGTCGGCAACGTCGTCGGTCCGACCGTCCTCACCGGCCTCGCGGAGGACTCCCCGCTGCTTCAGCAGGAGATCCTCGGCCCGGTGGCCCTGCTGATGACGTTCGACGGCGAGGAGGAGGCCGTACGGATCGTCAACGACGGCCCGTACGGTCTCAGCGGCGCGGTCCACACCCGGGACGCGGAGCGCGGCGTGAAGTTCGCACAGCGCATCGTCAGCGGCATGTTCCACGTCAACGACTCCACCGTGCAGGACGATCCGCTGGTCGCGTTCGGCGGCGAGAAGACGTCCGGGATGGGGCGGCGAGACGGCGAGGCCGTGGTGGAGGCGTTCACCACGCAGAAGTGGATGTCGATCCAGCACGGCCGGTCAATCTTCCCGTTCTGACGGCCGCCCTCGCGTCGCCTCAGTTCCCCGGCCCCCGGAACGTGGTGCGGTAGGCGCTCGGCGAGACGCCCAGCGCCGCATGGAAGTGCTGGCGCAGATTGGCCGCCGTACCGAGTCCGGCGCGGGCGGCCACCTGCTCCACAGGTGTGTCCGACTCCTCCAGCAACTCCCGGGCCAGCTCGATACGTTGCCGGGTCAGCCAGGCCATGGGCGTCAGGCCGACCTCCTCCCGGAACCGCCGGGTGAAGTGCCGTACGCTCATCGACTCCCTGGCCGCCAACTGCCCCAGCGTGATGGGGTCCTGGAGCCGCCGCAGCGCCCAGTCGCGGGCCGCCGAGGTCCCCGGGGCCGACCGCCCCGGCACCGGCCGCCTGATGTACTGCACCTGGCCGCCCTCGCGGTGCGGCGGCACGACCGTGCGCCGGGCCACGTCGTTCGCGACGGCCGTCCCGTGGTCGCACCGGATCATGTGCAGGCACAGGTCGATGCCGGCGGCGCAGCCCGCCGAGGTCAGGACGGACCCCCCGTCGGTGTAGAGCACGTCCGGGTCCAGCGCGACGTGGGGGAAGAGCCGCCCGAACAGCTCCGTGTACCGCCAGTGGGTGGTGGCCGGGTGCCCGTCGAGGAGCCCGGCCGAGGCCAGCACGAACGCGCCGGTGCAGATCGACGCCACCCGGACGCCGGGCCGGATCAGCGCGAGCGCCTCCGCCAGCGGGGCCGGGAGCGCGGGCGTCTCCTGGACGTAGTCCTCGTACGACGACAGCACGATCACCGTGTCGGCCTCGGCCAGCGCCTCGGGTCCGTGTGCGACGGCCACGGTGAAATCGCCGTCCGTGCGCACGTCACCGGGCGTCGGGGAGCAGGTGGCCACCTCGTACAGCGGCTCGCCGTCCGCCGACGCCCCCTGCCGGGCCTGGCCGAAGAGCTGATGGACGATGCCCAGCTCGATGGGGAGCAGGACCTCGCGGGCGAGCACGGCGACGCGGTGCCGACCGGGGTGGGTGAAAACCGTCATGGCCATATTCTTGCGCACCTGGTCCATCGGGCCACTCGTGCGGGCGGCCCCCGCTCGCCAGGCTGCTCGTATGGCTTCTTCGACCTCGACCTCGTACGTACCGTCGATGCGCCGCCCGCCCCGTATCCACCGCGCGTGGCTGATGGCAGCCGTCGCGGGCGCGGCCATCGTCACGGCGGGCGCGTTCACCACCGTGCCCGGCCTGCTGGTGACGCCCCTGCACCAGGAGTACGGATGGGAGCGCGGGCAGATCGCGCTCGCCGCCTCGGTGAACATGGTGCTCTTCGGCCTCACCGCCCCGTTCGCGGCGGCGCTGATGGACCGGATCGGGGTCCGCCGGGTGGTGCTGGGCGCGCTGCTGCTGGTCGCGGCGGGGGCGCTGCTCACCGGCGTGATGACGCGGCCGTGGCAGCTGGTCGCGTACTGGGGGGTGCTGATCGGCCTCGGCAGCGGCTGCCTGACCATGACGTTCGCCGCCGGGGTCACCGCCCGCTGGTTCGACCGGCGGCGCTCCCTGGTGACCGGTGCGCTCAGCTCCTCCAGCCACCTGGGCCAGTTGCTCTTCCTGCCCCTGCTGGCCTGGTCCGTCGGCCGCCACGGCTGGCGTCCCCCGGTGGTGACGCTGGCGCTCGTGGCCCTGGCGGTGGCCCCCCTGGTGTTCCTGCTGCTGCGTGACCACCCGGCCGACGCGGGCGTAAAGCCGTACGGGGGACGGGAGTTCGTCCCGAGGCCGCCGCAGCCGTCCGGGGCGGCGGGGCGCACGCTGAAGGTGCTCCTGCGGGCGGCGCGCACCGGCCCGTTCTGGCTGCTGGCCGGGGCGTTCGCGCTCTGCGGGGCGTCCACCAACGGCATCATGTGGTCCAACTGGGCGCCCGCCGCGCACGATCACGGCATGCGGGCCACGGCGGCGGCCTCGCTGCTGTCCCTGATCGGGATCTTCTCCGCTCTCGGCGCGCTGCTGGCCGGCTGGCTGACCGACCGGTTCGACCCGCGCCGCGTGCTGACCGTCTGCTTCGCCGTCCGCGCGCTGACCCTCCTGGCTCTGCCCCTGGTGTTCGCCTCCACGGTCACGGCCCCGATGCTGCTGTTCGTGGCTGTCTACGGACTCGTCGACGTGGCGACCGTGCCGCCCGTCATCGAGCTGACCCGCCGCGTGTACGGGGAGGACGGCCCCATCGTCTTCGGCTGGACGAACGCCGCCCACCAACTGGGCGCGGGCGCCTCGGCGTTCCTCGGCGCCACCGCGCGGGACGTGTTCGGCACGTACGACGTGGTGTGGGCCGCGCTGGCGGCCGGATGCCTCGTCGCGGCGCTGCTGGCCCCGGCCGTACGGATGCGAGGGCACACCTGCCGCCCGGACGCAAACGGGCGGGGCTACCCTAGTCAAAGTTGAATACGAAGAGGAGTGCCATGTCCGCGATCCGGCTGCTGGTCCTCGGCGCCGTGCGCATGCACGGCCGCGCGCACGGCTACCAGGTCCGCAACGACCTGGAGTACTGGGGCGCGCACGAGTGGTCCAACGCCAAGCCCGGGTCGATCTACCACGCCCTGAAGCAGATGGCGAAGCAGGGACTGCTCCGCGCGCACGAGACGGCTCCCTCGACGGTCGGCGGCCCGCCGCGCACCGAGTACGAGGTCACCGACGAGGGCCTGGAGGAGTACCGCACCCTCCTGCGGGACGCCATCCGCTCCTACGACCAGGGCATGGACGTCCTCTCGGCGGCGGTCGGCTTCATCGTCGACCTGCCCCGCGAGGAGGCGGTCGCGCTGCTCAAGGAGCGGGTCGAGGCCATGAAGGGGTGGCGGGACGGGGTCACCGAGTACTACACGCCCGAGGACGGCCCCGAATCCCTCGGCCACATCGGCGAGATCATGAACCTGTGGGTGCATTCGGCCGACGCCGGCGCGGAGTGGACCCGGGGCCTGATCGAGCGCATCGAGGGCGGCGCGTACACCTTCGCGGGCGAGGGCGACCCGTTCATCGGCGTGCTCGCCGAAGGTGAGGAAAACCCCTACGCCACCGGTGTGCCCGACCCCGGGGACCACGACTAATCAAGTTTGACGAATGCCGTCGACGGGTTTATCTTCGCTCTTCTAGTCAAGTTTGATTAGAAGGGGTTGCGAAGGCGTGGAAGGGCGGCGGGGAACGTGACCGAAGCGATCGTGATGGACGGTGTGCACAAGCGGTACGGGGAGAAGCGCGCCCTGGACGGACTGGACCTGGCCGTCGCCGGCGGCACCGTGCACGGAGTCCTCGGCCCCAACGGGGCGGGCAAGACCACCGCCGTACGGATCATGTCGACGCTGCTGCGCCACGACGCGGGCCGGGTGACCGTCTCCGGCCTCGACGTCCGTGAGCGGGCGGGCGAGGTGCGGCGCAGGATCGGGCTGCTCGGGCAGCACGCGGCGGTGGACGAACAGCTCGGCGGGCGGCAGAACCTGGAGATGTTCGGGCGGCTGTACCACCTGGGCGCACGCCGGGCGGGCAGCCGGGCGGACGAGCTGCTTGAGCGGTTCGGCCTCGCGGACACCGGCCGCAAGGCCGTGAAGCAGTACAGCGGCGGCATGCGCAGGCGGCTGGACCTGGCCGCGTCGCTGATCACGGATCCGGACGTGCTGTTCCTGGACGAGCCGACGACCGGCCTCGACCCGCGCGGCCGGACCGAGGTGTGGGACGCGGTGCGGTCCCTGGTCGGCGGCGGCACCACCGTCCTGCTGACCACCCAGTATCTGGAGGAGGCGGACCAGCTGGCCGACCGGATCTCCCTGATCGACCACGGCCGGGCGGTCGCCGAGGGCACCCCCGACGAGCTGAAGGCCCGCGTCGGCGGCGACCGGATCGATGTCGTCCTGCGCGACGCGGCCCGGCTGGTGGAGGCGGCCGCCCTGCTCGGCGGCGAGGACCTGACGCTCGACCCCGACCGGCGGCTGATCGGCGCGCCCGCCCCGGACCGGATGGCGGCCCTGACCCGGACGGTACGGCTGCTGGCGGAGGCGGGCATCGAGGCGGAGGACATCGCGGTGCGCCGCCCGACCCTGGACGAGGTGTTCCTGTCCCTGACCGGACAGGGCGCGGAAGAACGGCGTACGGAGAACGCGGAGGTGGCGGCATGAGCGCGGCGACGACGACGGCGATCCCCGGACAGGGCGGCAGCGAGCGCGGGGCGCCCTTCCGGCTCGGCTGGGCGCTGGCCGACTCCTGGACGATGACCCGCCGCGAACTGGCGCACTGGGCCCGGCAGCCCGTCGCGGTCCTCGTCAACCTGGCGTTCCCGGTGATGCTGCTCCTGATGTTCACCTATCTGGTGGGCGGCGGCCGGGGCGTGGACGGCGACCCCACCGACTTCCTGGTTCCCGGGATGCTCGCGCTGACCATGGCCTTCGGCCTGGAGGCCACGATGCTCGCGGTCACCCAGGACCTCGGCAAAGGCGTCATCGACCGCTTCCGCTCGATGCCGATGGTCCCCGGCGCGGTGCTGGTCGGCCGCAGCGCGGCGGACATGCTCCAGTCGGTGGTCTCGCTCGCGGTGATGACCGGGGTGGGTTACGCGGTCGGCTGGCGCTGGCACAACGGGGCGGCGGCCGCGCTGGGGGCGGTGGGGCTGCTGCTCCTGCTGCGGTTCGCGATGCTCTGGGTCGGCATCCACCTCGCCATGGTCGCGGAGCGGCCGGAGATGGTCTCGGCGGTCCAGATCCTGGTCTGGCCGGTCGGCTTCCTCTCCAACGTGTTCGCCACCCCCGAGTCGATGCCGGGCTGGCTGGGCGCGGTGGTCGAGTGGAACCCCATGTCCGCGACCGCCACCGCCGTACGGGACCTGTTCGGCAACCCCGGCGGCGCGACCGGCTCCTGGGCCGCCGAACACGCCCAAATTCTCGCGGTGCTCTGGCCGCTGGCCATCATCGCGGTGTTCTTCCCGCTGGCGGTACGGAGGTTCGCGCGGCTCAGCAGGTAGCGGCCGGCCGGCGGGGCAGGCCCTGGTCGGTGTACGTCTGGCCCGGGCCGCTACGGACCGCGGCCCGGGCCAGGTCGTCGACGGTCCGCCACTGGTTGGTGATGTTCTTGGTGCAGGACCGGCTGTCCAGGGCCGACGCCGTGGGCGCGGTGCCGAGCACGGCGACGGCGACCGCGTCCGAGGCGGCGGCGAACCCCTGGCGCGGGCACAGGGGTTCATGCTGCACGGGAGAGCTTGGTCGTACCGTGCCGAGCTTTTTCGGGTGCCCTTCGAGCGTATTCCGAGCGCTCCTCGGGCGTCCTTCGGGCGTCCTTCGCGGACACGGCCCGGTGGCGCCCTAGTGGTGAAAGGCCGTCTGGGCCGACCGGTCATGGCTCAACGGATGCTTCTGCGCCCGCAGTTCGGGCAGCAGCGTCTTCAGGTCCTCGACCAGCAGCTCGGCCAGGTCGGAGGAGAACCCGTTGCGGCACACCACCCGCAGCACCGACAGGTCCTGCCGGTTGGCGGGGAAGGTGTACGCGGGCACCAGCCAGCCCCGCTCCCGCAGCCGGCGCGACACGTCGAACACGTCGTACGCGTGGACGTCGGCGGTCGTCGTGAACGCGAACACCGGCAACTCGTCGCCCCGGGTGAGCAATCGGAAGTCCCCGAGGTCCTCCACCGCACGCGCCAGTGAGCAGGCCACGTCCCGGGAGGCCTGCTGGACCGCCCGGTATCCGTCGTGCCCGAGGCGCAGGAACGTGTAGTACTGCGCGACCACCTGCGCCCCGGGCCGGGAGAAGTTCAGCGCGAACGTCGGCATGTCGCCGCCCAGGTAGTTGACCCGGAAGACCAGCTCCTCCGGCAGATCGTCCGCCGTACGCCACAGCGCCCAGCCGACCCCCGGGTAGACGAGGCCGTACTTGTGCCCGGAGGTGTTGATCGACGACACCCTCGGCAGCCGGAAGTCCCACACCAGGTCCGGGTCGAGGAAGGGCGCCACCATCGCGCCGGACGCCCCGTCCACATGGACCGGGATGTCGAGGCCCGTGCGCTCCTGGAGGGCGTCCAGGGCCGCGCAGAGGTCGGCGATCGGCTCGTAGGACCCGTCGAAGGTGGAGCCGAGGACGCCGACGACCCCGATGGTGTTCTCGTCGCACAGCTCGGCGGCGGCCGCCGGGTCGAGGTGGAACCGCTCGCCCTCCATCGGGACGAGCCGGGCCTCCACCTCCCAGAAGTTGCAGAACTTCTCCCAGCAGACCTGCACGTTGACACCCATCACCAGATTGGGCCGCGCCGTCGCCGGATAGCGGTCCGCGTTCCGCCTCGCCCAGCGCCGCTTCAGGGCGAGCCCCGCGAGCATGCACGCCTCGCTCGACCCGGTGGTCGAACACCCCACGGTCGCCCGCGGATCGGGCGCGTTCCACAGGTCGGCGAGCATCGCCACACAGCGCCGCTCCAGCTCGGCTGTGCGCGGGTACTCGTCCTTGTCGATCATGTTCTTGTCCCGGCACTCGCCCATCAGGACGCCGGCCTGCGGCTCCATCCAGGTGGTGACGAACGTGGCCAGGTTGAGCCGGGAGTTGCCGTCGAGCATCAGCTCGTCATGGACCAGCCGGTACGCGGTGAGCGGCGGCAGCGGCCCGTCCGGCAGCCGGTGCCGGGGCGGCGCGGTGTTCATCGCGGCCGTCGGGTCCGCCTCGCCGAAGAACGGGTTCAGGGCGAGCCTGCGCCGCTCCTCGGAGGGTTCGTCCTGCTCCGGGTGGGCACCGCGGTGGAGCGGCATGGTGGGGGAAGCCCTTCTCTCGGACGGCGGGGTCGGTGCGCGTCGCTCGGCGCGGGGTCAGTTCTCGGCGGCCAGGCCCGCCTTGATCGCCCGGGCGAACTTCACGACCCGCTCGGCCTGCACGCGGGCGGCGGTCAGGGTCTGCTCGCCGACCGGGTTGTCGCCCTGCCCGGCGACGTGGGAGGTGCCGTACGGGTTGCCGTCCACGAACTTCGTGGGGTCGGTGTACCCGGGGGTGACGAGGATCCCGCCGAAGTGGTGGATCGTGTTGTACAGCGCGAGCAGCGTGGACTCCTGGCCGCCGTGGGCCGTGGCGCTGGAGGTGAAGCCGCTGTAGACCTTGTCGGCGAGCTGCCCCGCCTGCCACATGCCGCCCAGCGTGTCGATGAACTGCTTGAGCTGGGCGGTGACGTTCCCGTACCGGGTCGGCGAACCGAAGATCACCGCGTCCGCCCACGCCATGTCGTCCGGCGAGACCTCGGGGATGTCCGCGGTCGCGCGGACGTTCTCGGCCCAGGCGGGGTTGGAGTCGATGGCCGCCTGCGGGGCCAGCTCCGCCGCCCGGCGCAGCCGCACCTGCGCCCCGGCCCGCTCCGCGTCCTCGGCCATCGCCTTCGCGATCGTGGCGACGGTGCCGGTGGAGGAGTAGTAGACGACGGCGACGTTGACGGGCGTGGGCATGGGGAGACCTCCGTCGGAACAGCTTCAGGACAAAGTGCTGCGAAAGCGCACGCAGCAGACGATACGGAGGTTCAGCGGGTCCGGCGCGCCGGACAGGGCCTTCTCCGTGACCGCGTACGCCACCGCTCGCCGCGACGGATGCGTACGCCGCTCGTTCACCGCGGCCGACGCGGACGCCGCTCGTTCACCGCGGCCGACGCGGACGCCGCTCGTTCACCGCGGCCGACGCGGACGCCGTCCCCTCACCTCATCGCGGCCGACGCGAGCGCAACCCGTTCACCGCGGCCGACGCGAGCGCAACCCGTTCACCGCGGCCGACGCGAGCGCAGCCCGTTCACCGCAGCGCCTTCCCGTCCCCGTCCAGCTGCATCTGGGCCCGCCCCGTGACCAGCAGCCAGGCGGGCAGAGTGGCCGCGCACAGCAGCGGCAGCACGGACGCGTCGCTGACCAGCACCGCCGCGGTGAACAGGCTCACCCAGCCCTGCCGGGTGACGGCGAGCAGCACGCCCAGCACCGCACAGGACACGGCGAGCGACGGCGGGACCGCGTCGACCAGGGCGTGGGCGCAGAGCCCGAGCGACACCCCCGCGAAGACCGCCGGGAAGATCCGCCCGCCCCGGAAGCCGCAGGTCGCCGCGGTCACGAGGGCGGCCATCTTCACCACGGCCATCCCCGCGAACTCCCCGGCCGACCACCCGTCCGGATCCCCCGCGATCACCTTCACCTCGTCGAGCCCCTTGAACAGGGTGAGATGGCCGCCCAGCGCACCGAGCAGCCCCAGCACCAGCCCGCCCGCCGTCAGGGCGAGCACCGGATGCCGCAGCGCCGTGAAGACCCGGTGCGCCACCGGGAACGCGTACACCGCGAGCAGCCCGAGGAGCGCGCCGGCCGAGGCGATCAGCAGGGCGGAGAGCAGATCGCCCCAGTGCGGTCCGGTGTACGCGGGGAGGGACAGGTCGAAGCTGGGCTCGGCGATCAGCGACATGGTGAGCGCCCCCGCCGTGCCGGCCGCGAGCGGGGCGAACAGCCGGTCCCAGAACGCCCCGGGGCCCGGCTGCGAGGCCAGCACCTCGGAGAGGATCAGCGCGGCGGCCACCGGGGTGCCGAAGAGGGCTCCGATCGTCCCGGCCGCCGCGAGCGCCACCCACAGCTCGCCCGGAGCGCCGGGCGCGAACCGCCGGCCGAGCCAGAAGGCCAGCGCGATGTTGGCGGCGGTGATCGGGTTCTCCGGCCCGAGGCTCACCCCGCCCGCCAGCGCCAGGACGGTCACCAGGAGCAGCCCGGGCACGATGCCGGGCCGCATCGGGGCGTCGACCAGCCCGGTGGTGGCCGGATCCGGCCCGCCGTGACCGGGTACGGCGCGCAGGACGAGCCCCACCGCGAGGCCGGTCGCCGTGAGCATCACGACCATCCACACCGAGGAGAACCGCCCCACCCCGAGCGTGTCGGGCAGGGTCTCCCAGAGCACGTCCTGGAGCCGCTCGGCCAGCAGGCTCACCCCGAGCAGGATCAGCGCGCAGACGACGCCGACGACGATCGCGGGCAGGACGAGCGGCAGCAGCCGCCGGGCCGGGGCGGCCGGAGGGTGCGGGGGAGCCGACGGGGACGCGGGGGGTTCGGGGGCCACCGGCCCACCCTAGGACGGCAAAACGGATAAACCGCCTCAAGCGGCGGCCGGCCGGCGCCGCGTCACACCTTGCTGATCACCGCCGCCGTCCCGTACGCGCAGACCTCCGTACCGACGTCCGCCGCCTCGGTCACGTCGAAGCGCATCATCAGGACCGCGTTGGCGCCTCGGGCCCGCGCCTGCTCCACGAGCCGCTCCATCGCCTGGTTACGGGTCTCGACCAGGGTCTTGGTCAGCCCCCTCAGCTCGCCGCCGATCATCGACTTCAGCCCGGCGCCGATCTGGCTGCCGAGGTGACGGGACCGGACCGTCAGCCCGAAGACCTCGCCGATGACCTGGGTCACCTGGTAGCCGGGTACGTCGTTCGTGGTGACGACCAGCACGTCCGCCTGGGCCGTCTGGCCACCGCCGAATTCCTCAATGCCCATGTTTGTGGCACCTCCTGTGATCAGCTTCGGGCCGCTTCCCAGGATGCGCATTCCCGCTGGGCGCCACTGGAACCACGGGCATCCATCGGGCGTTGATAGCTTGGGGCAGCCACAGAGCCGCCATCGCACCCATCATCCTGGAGCCCGGACCCTTGAATACGCTTGCGCTCGGACCGAGCTGGCTGGACCCGGACTATCTGCTCAACACGTTCGGGCTCCCCGGCCTGCTCCTCATCGTCTTCGCCGAGTCCGGCCTCCTGATCGGGTTCTTCCTGCCCGGCGACTCGCTGCTGTTCACCACGGGTCTGCTGGTGACCACGGGACAGCTGAAGTACCCCCTCTGGCTGGTCTGCACGCTGATCGCGGTGGCCGCGATCGTCGGCGACCAGGTGGGCTATCTCTTCGGCCGCAAGGTCGGCCCGGCCCTCTTCAAGCGCCCCGACTCCCGCCTCTTCAAGCAGGAGAACGTGGAGAAGGCCCACGAGTTCTTCGAGAAGCACGGCCCGAAGTCCCTGGTCCTGGCGCGCTTCGTGCCCATCGTGCGCACCTTCACGCCGATCATCGCGGGCGTCAGCCGGATGAACTACCGCTCTTTCATCACGTACAACATCGTCGGCGCGATCCTCTGGGGCGTCGGCGTCACCGTGCTCGGAGCCCTCCTCGGCAAGATCGACTTCGTGCACGAGCACATCGAGGTGATCCTCATCCTGATCGTGCTCATCTCCGTGGTGCCGATCGTGGTCGAGGTGCTGCGGGCCCGCAGCCAGGGCAAGAAGGCCGCCGCGGCCGAGGCGCCGGAGGGTGACGGCTCCGGCCGCCCCCCGGGCGGCAACGGCCCCTCCACCGGCCAGCGCGGCCGGCACGCCAAGCGCTGACCCCGCGCCGTACGCGAGCAGGGAAACGCCCCACCCCGAAAGCTCCGGGGTGGGGCGCTCGTGTACGTACGGTGGGCGCGGGCTCAGAACCCCCTGGTCCGCTTCGCCGCCCGGCGGCTCGCCCCGCCGATCGCCCCCGGCAGCCCCATGAACAGCCGCGAGATCTCGCTCCCCAGGTTCACCCCGATCGCGATGGCCAGCGCCGTCGCGACCGCCGTCGACAGCGAGGCCAGCCCGGTGTCCAGCTCGTTCTGCGCCACGCCCAGCAGACCGAAATACGTCGCCGAACCGGGCAGCAGCGGCCCGATCGCCGCCGTGATGTACGGCAGCGAGGAGTGGAACCGGTAGCGCGAGAACAGCTGGCCGAACAGGCCCACCAGGCCCGCCGCCACCGCCGTCGCCGCGACCGGCGAGATCCCCCCGGTCCGCGCCAGCGCCCCGAAGATGATCCAGGCCACACCGCCGTTCAAGGTGACCGCCAGCACGGTCGACCGCTCCTGCTGGAGCAGCACCGCGAAGGCCAGACTCAGCGCCATCGACGCCAGGATCTGGATCACCGGCTCGTCGTACGGCGTGAACCGGGCCTCGGGGTTGAGCTGCGCCCCCAGCTGGAGACCCAGGTACAGGACGATCAGCACGCCCGCGACGATCCCGATGAAGAAGTACATGACTTCGAGCAGCCGGGCCGAGGCGGTGATGTAGTAACCGGTCAGCCCGTCCTGAACCCCCGCCACCAGTGCCCGCCCCGGCAGCAGTGCGAACAGCCCACCGGTGATCACCGCGGAGGGGCGGACGTCCGTCGAATGGGTCAGCGTCAGCGCCACCCCCAGCGCGGCGGGCGGCATCGCGGCCACCGTGAACTGGTAGAACTCCGGCAGCCCGCGCCCGGCGCACAGCCACGCAAGACGGTCGCCGAGCATCGCGCCCGCCGCCGCCACGATGAACACCAGGAACCCACCGCCGACCAGCACGGAGGCCGAACCCGCCAGCAGTCCGGCGGCCGCCGTCAGTACCCAGCCCGGGTACGGGTGGCGGTTACGGCGGATCTCCGCGAGCCGCCGGTAGGCCTCCTCCAGCGACACCTCGGCGTCCGCGCTCGTGATGTCGTCGACCAGCCGGAACACCGCCGCCAGACGGGTGTAGTCGGTGCCCCGGCGGCGTACGGTACGGCTCGCCGTCACCGGGTCGTCGACCAGCGACGGCTGGTGCGAGATGGACAGCAGCGTGAACGTCACCGTCGGCTCGCTGCGGTCGAGCCCGTAGGACCGGGTCACCGCGAACATCGCCGCCTCGACGTCCTCCGCGCCCTCGCCGCCCGCCAGCAGCAGCTCCCCGATACGCAGCGTCAGGTCGAGGACGCGCGGAACCGCGGGCCCCGTTTCGTCGTCGGTGCGCTGGATCGACTCCGCGGCCGGGCGCTCGGTCACCGGCATCCGCAGCATCGTGCGCATCCGGTCCTGCCAGGGCGCCTCCTTGGTCAGCTTGACCATCGGAATGCCCTGCGCCGGAGTGAACGCGGGCGGCGACTGCTGCGCCTTGTACGTGCTCGGCGGGGTGAAAGCGGAACTCAGCGTGTCCGAGTTCGAGCCACCTGCGGAACCGCCCCCGGAACCCGCCTGGCCACTCGCATCGGGCTGCACTCCGGTCGGGATCGCGAACTCCGACGTCGGATGGTCCTCCTCGGGCGGTGACACCGGATGCATCGTCCCCGCGGGCGGAGCGAAAGCGCTCCGCGCCTCGTCGGACTGGGGCTTCTGGTCCTCAGGACCGCCCGATTCCGCCACCACTCGACCTCGTTCCTCCTCGACCGCATGTCCCTGGGACGTCCCTGGGAGCATGTCCCGCCGCACGTGTGCCCAGTATGGCCACGGGCATGGGCGCCGCACGCGCGGGAGTGCGGACAGCGAAACGGGCGGCACACCCGCGAGGGTGTACCGCCCGTTCGAAGACGGCCGTCCGGCTCACAAACGGAACCGGAAGAGGGACGTCAGTGCGCGCCGCCCTGCGCCTCAAGGCGCTTGTACGAGGCCTCGATCTCGGCCTCCGCCTCGGTACGGCCGACCCAGTCGGCGCCCTCGACGGACTTGCCCGGCTCCAGGTCCTTGTAGACCTCGAAGAAGTGCTGGATCTCCAGCCGGTCGAACTCCGACACGTGGTGGATGTCGCGCAGGTGCTCCACGCGCGGGTCGGACGCCGGGACGCAGAGCAGCTTGTCGTCGCCGCCCGCCTCGTCGGTCATCCGGAACATACCGATGGCGCGGCACTTGATGAGGCAACCGGGGAAGGTCGGCTCGTCCAGGATGACCAGCGCGTCCAGCGGGTCGCCGTCCTCGCCGAGGGTGTTCTCGACGAAGCCGTAGTCGGCCGGGTAGCTGGTCGAGGTGAAGAGTCGACGGTCCAGGCGGATCCGACCGGTCTCGTGGTCCACCTCGTACTTGTTCCGCGAACCCTTCGGGATCTCGATGGTGACGTCGAACTCCACGGGTGGCTCCTCCATGATCAACACATACGACTGGTGATTAAGTGTCCCCCACGCAGAAGAGTGCTCGCGAAAGGGGCTGGTCAGCGGTGGCCGAGCAGGTGGAAGAACCGTCGATGCGCCCCTCGGACCCGTGGGGCGGGCCGAAGATCCTGACGAAGAAGCGCAACGGGGCGTACACCTGGCAGGTGATCGCAGGCTCCGCAACGCTCGGCCTGGTCGTCGCAACCGGCGCCGTCCTCGCCGCCGGCCCCTGGGACAACGGTCAGCGTAAGGCCGAGCGGGAGCTGGCAGTCGCCGCGGACCGTACAGGTGGCGCACATCACGGCCGCACCACGCCCGACGGCCCCCGCCCGGCCCCCAGCGCCCCCGCCGTCCTGCCCGCCCTCGGCACCACCGCCCACGACGCCCCCCAGGACGCCGCCGGGCTCCGCGACGCCCTCGCCCCGCTCATCGGCGCGCCCGGACTCGGCAACAAGGTCGCCGCGTCCGTCATCGACACCGCCACCGGCAAGCAGCTGTACGGGCGGGGCGCCACCGCCCCGATGACTCCGGCCTCCACCATCAAGATCGCCACCACCACGGCCGCCCTCTCCGTCCTCGGCCCCGACCACCGCATCGCCACCACCGCCGCGCTGTCCCCCGACTCCCGCACCCTCACCCTCGTCGGCGGCGGCGACCCCACGCTCAGCGAGGCGGCCCTGCGCTCGATGGCCGACAAGGCCGCCGAGGCGCTCCGCGAGGACGACCGGGCCTCCGTACGGCTCACGTACGACACCTCCCGCTACACCGGCCCCGTGCTCCACCCGATCAGCCCCAACGACAACATCGCGCCGGTCACCGCCCTGATGGTCAACGAGGGCCGCCTCAACGACACGGACCGCGGCCACGCGCCCCGTACCGAAGACCCCGCCGGCGACGCCGCCCGCACCTTCGCCGCGGCCCTGAAGAAGGCGGGCGTCAAGGTCACCGGCGCCCCCCGCGAGGCCCGCGCGACCGACGAGGCCCGCACCGTCGCCACCCACCGCTCGGCCCGGCTCTCCGCCCTCGTCGAGCGCACCCTCACCAACAGCGACAACGACATCGCCGAGGCCCTCGCCCGACAGACCGCCATCGCCAAGGGCGAGAGCGCCTCCTTCGCCGGGGCCCGCCGCGCCGTCACCAACGAGCTGAAGAAGCTCGAAATCCCGGTCTCCGGCGCCCACTTCGCCGACGGCAGCGGCCTGGACCGCAAGGGCCGGGTCACCCCCGCCCTCCTCACCGCCCTCCTCGCCCGCGCCGCCGACCCCGACCGCCCCGGACTGCGCCCGGTCCTCACCGGCCTCCCGATCGCCGGTTTCAGCGGCACCCTCGGCGGCCGTTACGCACAGGACGCCGAAGGCACCGGCCTGGTCCGCGCCAAGACCGGCACCCTCCTGGGCGTCAACTCCCTCGCCGGAACCGTCGTCGACCGCCAGGGCCGCCTGCTCGCCTTCGCCTTCCTCGCCTCCGGCAGCATCTCCGCGACGGAGGCCGAACCCGCCCTCGACGCCCTGGCCACCGCCCTCGCCGGAACAGGCGGCTGAGCAGACCCCCGTACCCGAAGAGCCCTGCAAGACCCCACCAAGGGGCGACAAGCTCACGTACGGTTGACGCATGACGAGCATCGGTGGTGCCCAGATGGTCGACTGGAATCTCGCGGTGGCGACCGCGACCCGGCTCGTACGGCCCGGGCCCGACATCAGCCGCGAGGAGGCCCGCGCCGTCGTCGCGGAGCTCCGGCGGCACGCCAAGGCCTCCGAGGAGCACGTCCGGCTCTTCACCCGGATGATCCCCGAGGGGACCGAACCCGAGGACACCCCTGTCCTCGTCGTCGACCGGCCCGGCTGGATCAAGGCCAACGTCGCCGGCTTCCGCGAACTCCTGAAGCCCCTGCTCACCAAGATGGAGAGCCGCCGCACCGGCGGACCCGGCGGCGCCGTCCTCGGCGCGGTCGGCGGCAAGGTCACCGGCGTCGAGCTGGGCATGCTGCTCTCGTTCCTCGCCTCCCGGGTGCTCGGCCAGTACGAGACGTTCGCCCCCGCCACCCGGGAGCTGCCCGCTTCCGCGAACGGCGGCGGCCGCCTTCTCCTCGTCGCCCCCAACATCGTCCACGTCGAACGCGAGCTGGACGTCGATCCGCACGACTTCCGGCTCTGGGTCGCCCTCCACGAGGAGACCCACCGCACCCAGTTCACCGGCGTGCCCTGGCTCCGCGACCACCTCCAGGGCGAGATCCAGACGTTCCTCGACGAGACCGACGTCGACCCGATGACCTTCCTGGAACGCCTCCGCGAGGCCGCCCAGTCCCTCGCCGGCGGCCGCCCCGAGGGCGAACAGGGCGAGAGCGACACCCGCAGCCTCGTCGACATCGTCCAGACCCCCGCCCAGCGCGAGGTCCTCGGCCGCCTCACCGCCGTCATGTCCCTCCTCGAAGGACACGCCGACTACGTCATGGACGGCGTCGGCCCCGACGTCGTCGGCTCCGTCTCCGAGATCCGGGAGAAGTTCCAGCAGCGCCGCGCCCAGGGCGCCGGCCGCCTCGACCAGGCCCTGCGCAAGCTCCTCGGCCTCGACGCCAAGCTCCGCCAGTACAAGGACGGCGAGAAGTTCGTACGATCGGTCGTCGACGAGGTCGGCATGGACGGCTTCAACCGTGTCTGGACCTCGCCCAACACCCTCCCGACCAAGGCCGAGATCGCCAAGCCCGCCGACTGGGTCGCGCGCGTGCACCGTAAGGCCGAATCCTGACCACCGGGCCGCCCGGATACTCCTCGGGGACCGATATTCGCTCCCCAATCACCCATCCGAGGGACCATGGAGGCATGGGAAGGCGTGCAATGCTCGATGAACAGCTTGCCTCTGTCACCATCGACGCACTCTGAGTGACGGGACTCACGCGTTCCGGCGCTCGACGCACCTCCCGAACTCCACGAAGGGCACCGGACATGGGTCCCCATCCTGCGGTCGCGGCGATACGCCTGGCGGTCCGCCGCGTACTCCACGACGTCATCACCGAATTCCAGCGGAACGCCGGCCACCACCGGCCCGCCGAAGCGGCCAGGCGCCCCGCGCACGCCGCCCCCTACGCCGAGGCCGCCGCCGCGGGCGGCCCCCGCACCGCCCTCCCCGAGCGCCCCGAGACCCCGCTCGTCCTCGTCGCCTGCTCCGGCGGCGCCGACTCCATGGCGCTCGCCTCCGCGCTCGCCTTCGAGGCCCGCAAGCTCGACGTCCGGGCCGGCGGCATCACCGTCGACCACAACCTCCAGCCGGGCTCCGGCCTCCGCGCCGCCGAGGTCGTCACCCGGCTCACCGCCATGGACCTCGACCCCGTCGAGGCCGTCGCCGTGCACGTCGGACGCGAGGGCGGCCCCGAGGCCGCCGCCCGCGACGCCCGCTACGCCGCGCTGGACGCCGCCGCCGAACGCCACGGCGCCGCCGCCGTCCTGCTCGGCCACACCCGCGACGACCAGGCCGAGACCGTCCTCCTCGGCCTCGCCCGCGGCTCCGGCATCCGCTCGCTCTCCGGCATGGCCGCCGCCTCCGGACCGGCGGGCCGCTACCGCCGCCCCTTCCTCCAGCTCGACCGGCAGACCGCCCGCAAGGCCTGCCTGGTCCAGTCGATCCCCGTCTGGGACGACCCGCACAACATCGACCCCGCCTACACCCGCTCCCGGCTCCGCCACGAAGGCCTGCCCGCCCTGGAGAAGGCGCTCGGCAAAGGCGTCGTCGAGGCCCTCGCCCGCACCGCCCAGCTCTCCCGCGACGACGCCGACGCCCTGGACACCTGGGCCGCCGAGGCCGAGCTGTCCGTACGCGACGAGACCGGCCGCCTGGAGTGCGCGAAGCTCTACGCCCTGCCGCCCGCCGTACGCCGCCGGGTGCTGCGCCGCGCACTGGTCGAGGCCGGCTCGCCCCCCGGCTCCCTCTTCGCCCGGCACCTCGAAGAAGTCGACCGCCTGATCACCGGCTGGCGCGGCCAGCGGGCCATCAACCTGCCCGGCCGCGTCGAGGCGCTGCGGCAGGGTGGCAGACTGGTCATTCGGCAGAGCTGACGCGCGAGCGGCTGAAGTGCAGGCGAACCGCCGCCGGCCCGGGAGCACCCGGACCGGCGGGCCAGGGCGTCGGCAGCACAGAAAGAGACGTGGGTGAACGAGAAGGACATGGGTACCGACCTTCAGTCGGTGCTCCTCACCAAGGAAGAGATCGACGCGAAGCTCGTCGAGCTGGCCGCGAAGATCGACGCGGAGTACGCGGGCAAGGACCTGCTGATCGTCGGCGTCCTCAAGGGCGCGGTGATGGTCATGGCGGACCTGGCGCGCGCGCTGTCCACCCCCGTCACGATGGACTGGATGGCCGTCTCCTCGTACGGGGCGGGCACCCAGTCCTCCGGCGTCGTGCGGATCCTCAAGGACCTCGACACCGACATCAAGGGCAAGCACGTCCTGATCGTCGAGGACATCATCGACTCCGGACTGACGCTGTCCTGGCTGCTGTCCAACCTGGGCTCCCGGGAGCCGGCCTCGCTGGAGGTCTGCACCCTGCTGCGCAAGCCGGATGCCGCAAAGGTCGCGATCGATGTGAAGTGGATCGGTTTCGACATCCCCAACGAGTTCGTCGTCGGCTACGGGCTGGACTACGCGGAGAAGTACCGCAACCTGCCCTTCGTCGGCACGCTGGCCCCGCACGTCTACGGCGGCTGACCCCCGGGCGGGCCGCCGGGGAACCCTCACCGCCTCCGGGCCGTTGGAGCTTCGAAAGCAGGTTTCTCCGCTGCACCCAGCGGTCGTGGGTGCCCATGCTGAGGTACCGTCCGAAGAACACTCTTTTCAAACAGCAGCATTTACCTACGGGCAGGAGGGACGGGGCGTCTTCGCTCCGTATGGATGGACGTGAAGCGATACTTCCGTGGGCCGGTCATGTGGATCGTGCTGGCCGTCCTCGCCGTGGTCGTGTTGATGCAGGTCGTCGGCTCGTCGGGCGGCTACAAGACGGTGGACACCGGCAAGGTGATCCAGGCGATCAGCAAGGACCAGGTGGAGCAGGCCAAGCTGACCACCGGTGACGAACAAATCCTCAAGATCGAACTGAAGGACGGCCAGAAGCTCGAAGGCGAGTCCGGAGCCAAGTTCCAGGCGAGCTACATCGGCAACCAGGGCGTCGAGCTCGCCGACACGCTGCAGACGAAGTTCGAGGCGGGTGACATCGAGAAGGGTTACACCGTCTCGCCGTCGAAGCAGTCCCCGTTCGTCTCGATCCTCCTCTCGCTGCTGCCCTTCGTCCTCATCGTGGTCGTCTTCCTGTTTCTGATGAATCAGATGCAGGGCGGCGGTTCCAAGGTCATGCAGTTCGGCAAGTCCAAGGCCAAGCTGATCACCAAGGACACCCCCAAGACGACCTTCGCCGATGTGGCGGGATCCGACGAGGCGGTCGAAGAACTCCACGAGATCAAGGAGTTCCTCCAGGAGCCGGCGAAGTTCCAGGCCGTCGGCGCCAAGATCCCCAAGGGCGTCCTGCTCTACGGCCCGCCCGGTACGGGCAAGACGCTGCTCGCGCGCGCCGTCGCCGGCGAGGCGGGCGTCCCGTTCTACTCGATCTCCGGTTCCGACTTCGTCGAGATGTTCGTCGGCGTCGGCGCCTCCCGGGTGCGTGACCTCTTCGAGCAGGCCAAGGCGAACGCCCCGGCGATCGTCTTCGTCGACGAGATCGACGCCGTCGGCCGCCACCGCGGCGCCGGCATGGGCGGCGGTCACGACGAGCGCGAGCAGACGCTCAACCAGCTGCTCGTCGAGATGGACGGATTCGACGTGAAGGGCGGCGTCATCCTGATCGCCGCCACGAACCGCCCGGACATCCTCGACCCGGCGCTCCTGCGCCCGGGCCGCTTCGACCGGCAGATCGCGGTCGACCGCCCCGACATGCAGGGCCGCCTGGAGATCCTCAAGGTGCACCAGAAGGGCAAGCCCGTGGCGGAGGGCGTCGACCTCGGCGCCGTCGCGCGGCGCACGCCCGGCTTCACCGGTGCCGACCTGTCGAACGTGCTCAACGAAGCGGCGCTCCTGACGGCGCGCACCGACAAGACGCGCATCGATAACGAGAGCCTCGACGAGGCGATCGACCGTGTCGTGGCGGGCCCGCAGAAGCGGACCCGGATCATGTCCGAGAAGGAAAAGAAGATCACCGCGTACCACGAGGGCGGACACGCCCTGGTCGCGGCGGCCTCCCCCCAGTCGGACCCGGTTCACAAGATCACGATCCTCTCCCGCGGCCGTGCCCTCGGTTACACGATGGTGCTCCCGGAGGAGGACAAGTACTCCACGACCCGCAACGAGATGCTCGACCAGCTGGCGTACATGCTGGGCGGGCGTGCGGCCGAGGAGCTGGTCTTCCACGACCCGACCACCGGCGCCGCGAACGACATCGAGAAGGCCACGGCGACGGCCCGCGCGATGGTCACGCAGTACGGCATGACGGAGCGCCTCGGCGCGATCAAGTTCGGCGGCGACAACTCGGAGCCCTTCCTGGGCCGCGAGATGGGCCACCAGCGCGACTACTCGGAAGAGGTCGCGGCCCTGGTCGACGAGGAGGTCAAGAAGCTCATCGAGACCGCCCACAACGACGCGTGGGAGATCCTCGTCGAGAACCGCGACATCCTCGACGCCCTGGTGCTCGAACTGCTGGAGAAGGAGACGCTCGGCAAGGACGAGATCGCCGAGATCTTCGCCCCCATCGTCAAGCGCCCCGCCCGCCCGGCATGGACCGGATCCGCCCGACGCACCCCGTCGACGCGGCCCCCGGTGCTCTCTCCCAAGGAGCTGGCCCTCACCAACGGCAGCGCCAACGGCTCGGCCACCCCGCCGGAGATCGCCCCGACGGACCTGACCAAGGACATCGCCCCGTCCACCGAGGCGATCCCCGAGGACCGTCCCGAGAGCTAGCCCCGGCCCCGCTCCGGTGAGACCCCCGTCACGGGGGCCGACCCGGTCCCGGAATGGATGCCGCGCCCCCCAGGTTTTAGCCTGTGGGGGCGCGGCTTTTTTGTATGCCTGCGATGTCCATGTGCGATCCGCGCACGGGGCAGCACAGAGGAACGAGGCACAGATGACCGACCCGGTGACGTTGGACGGCCAGGGTTCGATCGGCGAATTCGACGAGAAGCGGGCCGAGGCAGCCGTACGCGAACTGCTGCTCGCTGTCGGGGAGGACCCGGACCGTGAGGGTCTGCGGGAGACGCCGGGGCGGGTGGCGCGGGCGTACAAGGAGATATTCGCGGGCCTTTACCAGCAGCCCGAGGATGTCCTGACGACCACGTTCGACCTGGGTCACGACGAGATGGTGCTGGTCAAGGACATTGAGGTGTTCAGTACATGTGAGCATCACCTGGTGCCGTTCAGGGGCGTCGCGCACGTCGGCTACATCCCCGCGTCCACCGGCAAGATCACCGGCCTGTCCAAGCTGGCCCGGCTGGTCGACGTCTACGCCCGCCGCCCGCAGGTCCAGGAGCGGCTGACGACCCAGATCGCCGAGTCCCTCATGTCGATCCTGGAGCCGCGCGGGGTCGTTGTCGTCGTCGAGTGCGAGCACATGTGCATGTCCATGCGCGGCATCCGCAAGCCCGGGGCGAAGACCCTCACCTCGGCGGTGCGCGGTCAGCTCCGCGACCCCGCGACCCGCGCCGAGGCGATGAGCCTCATCATGGCGCGCTGACGCCCCGGAGCACACGACTGGGGCCCGACTGCCGCTGACAGCGGCAGCCGGGCCCCAGTCGTGCGTCACGCCGCAGCCGTGCCCGTGCCGTCGTGGTCGTTGCCGTCTTCCGGGAGGCGGCAGACGCGTTCCAGGAAGAGGGCGGCCGCGATGACGCCGATGCCGGCGATCACCGCCGCGCCCGCGTAGATGGCCTGGTCGCGGCGGGGCGGGATGTCGAGGTAGCTCAGGAGGAAGACGCCGGTGCCGCCGTACATTCCGGCGACCAGGGCGGCGACCAGCGCGCTCGCCTGGCCGAAGACGACCGCGCGGGCCGCGAACAGGGGCTCGACGCCCTTGGCGCCGGGGCGGCGTTCGCGTTGGGCGCGGAGGCGGTTGCGGGTGGAGAGGGCGGTCGCGAGGAGGATCACCGCGATCACGGCGAGCACGATCGACGCGGCCAGCGGGACGCTCGGCAGGGTGCCGAAGGAGTCCCAGAGGCGGGCCCCGCCCCAGGAGAGGACGCCGGCGGCGGCGAAGAGGCCCGCCAGTACCCCGAGCCGTAGTTGCTTCACCGAGTGAGCCGCCCTTCGCGCCGCCTGTGCCCGGTCCGGCCGTGCGCCGGACCACCGTCCGTCGAGCCTAACGATTACTCCGGCAGGCGCAGTTCCAGGTCGGCGCGGGGCAGCACGCTGTCACGGCCGACCTGCGCGAGGAGCTGGACCACCGCTCCGGCGCCGGGCAGCTGGGCCTCGGGGTCCACGTCGTGCCAGGGGGCGAGGACGAAGGCCCGCTCGTGGGCGCGCGGGTGGGGGAGCGTGAGCACCGGGTCGTCGGAGAGGACGTCGGCGTACGACACGATGTCGACGTCGATGGTGCGCGGGCCCCAGCGCTCCTCGCGGACCCGGTCGAAGGCCTCCTCGACGGCCTGGCCGCGCTCCAGCAGGGAGGCGGGGGGCAGCGTCGTCTTCACGAGGATGACCGCGTTGAAGTACGACGGCTGGGAATTCGCCTCGACGCCCCAGGGCTCCGTCTCGTACACCGGGGAGACGGCCTTGACCCGCAGGCCCGGGGTGTCCTCCAGGGCGTCGACGGCCCCCTGGAGGGTCTCCAGGCGGTTGCCCAGGTTGGAGCCGAGGGAGATCACGGCCATCTTGGGGTTGGAGAGCGTGATGTCGGCGGCGTCCACCTGCCGGACGACGGCGGTCGGAACCGGCTGTACGGTCGGGTCGCTCTGCCCTTCGGTCGAAAATGCAGTCATGCTCGGCTCCGGGTGATGGTGATGGTCACGTCGTCGAAGGGGACGGTGATCGGCGCGTCCGGCTTGTGCACCACGACCTCGACCTCCTGGACGCCTTCGTGCTTCAGGCACTGCTGGGCGATGCGCTCGGCGAGCGTCTCGATCAGATCGACCGGTTCGCCCGTCACCACGTCGACGACCTCCTCGGCCACCACGCCGTAGTGCACGGTGCGGGCCAGGTCGTCGGTGGCTGCCGCGGGGCGGGTGTCGAGGCCGAGCACCAGGTCGACGATGAAGGTCTGGCCCTCTTCCCGCTCCCGGGGGAAGACGCCGTGGTGCCCACGGGCCTTGAGGCCGCGCAGCGCGACACGATCCACGCGAATCACTCCTGCTGTCGTTGGTCGAGAGGCACCCGGCCGCGTGCGGGCGGCGAGGTGCCTTCTTTCGAATCTACCTGCGAGCACCGACAGTGCTCGCCCGTGGGGGCCATGGACAACGCCTCACCGGGCTGGTAGCCGCCCATACCCCTGGGGCATCGGTTCCAATCCACTATCGGTCCCGTACCCACTCGGGAGAGTGTTTCCTCCTCGGGAAGGGGTTTCCCCGTCAGGAAAGGGTTTCCCCGTCAGGAGGGGGATTCCTCGTCGTCGTCCTCGTCGGACTCCGTCAGGACGGGCGAACCGTGGTGCGACCAGAGCTTCCAGCCGTCGGGAGTGCGCCGGAACACGTTCGTCGCGACGACCAGCTGGCCCACCAGCGGTCCCAGCGCGTTGCCCTCCTCGGCCGGGCCGCCGCTGAGGATGTTCTCGGTGCAGGTGACCAGCGCGGTGTCGCCGGTCATCGCGATGTTGACGTCGGTCAGGAAGAACTGGATGTACTCGGTGTTCGCCATGATCAGGGCGTAGCTGCGCAGCACCTCGCCCCGCCCCGTGAGCACCGGCCAGCCGGGGTGGACGCAGGAGACGGTGAGGTCCTCGCCGGGCAGCCAGCTCTCGGAGAGCGTCTCGTGGTCGCCGCGTTCCAGCGCCTCGTAGAAGGCGGTGTTGGCGGCCTCGACCTCCGCGATGTCGGCGGCGGCCTGTGCGTGCTCCTCGTTCACGCGGCTCCCTCCACCGCGCGGGCGACGCGGACCGCGTCGGCGGTGGCCCGCACCTCGTGGACCCGGACCGCCCAGGCGCCGGCCTGCGCGGACAGCGCGGATACGGCCGCTGTCGCCGCGTCCCGTTCGCGGGCGGGCGGCGGGGCGGCGTCCGGGGCGGCCAGGACGTGGCCGAGGAAACGTTTGCGGGAGGCGGCCACCAGCAGCGGGCGGCCCAGCGTGCGCAGCTCGGCCAGGTGCGCGACGAGCGCCAGGTCGTGGGCGGCGTCCTTCGCGAAGCCGAGGCCGGGGTCGATCACGACGCGTTCCGGGGCGACCCCGCCCGCGATCACCGCGTCCATCCGCTGCCGCAGTTCGTCGAGGACTTCCGCGACGACGTCCCCGTACACCGCGCGGCTGTTCATCGACTCGCTGAAGCCGCGCCAGTGCATCACGACGAACGGGACCTCGGCGGCGGCGACGGCCGGGATCATGTCCGGGTCGGCGAGGCCGCCGCTGACGTCGTTGACCAGGGCGGCCCCGGCGGCGACGGCCTGTTCGGCGACGCGGGCGCGCATGGTGTCCACGGAGACGGTGACGCCCTCGGAGGCCAGCCCCTTGACGACCGGGACGACCCGGCGCAGTTCCTCGGCCTCGTCGACCCGGCTGGCGCCGGGACGGGTGGACTCGCCGCCCACGTCGACCAGGTCCGCGCCCTCGGACACCAGGTGCAGGCCGTGCTTGACCGCGGCCGTGGTGTCGAACCAGCGGCCGCCGTCGGAGAAGGAGTCGGGCGTCACGTTGACGACGCCCATGACCGCGCAGCGGTCCCACTCCGGCAGCCCTCGGACCGTGCCCCGCGTGCGTGACGTACTCATACGACCAGACTAGGGCGTGTCGTTTCCCCCGTACGACGCCGTTACGCCGCGCTCACCTCGTGCTCCGGGCGCGTATGCGCGGTGTGACCGCACGGGCGGGGTGTGCGGGGCCGGAACGGGCGGGGCGGCGTGAGGTTCACGAAGCCCTCCGCCCGCATCGCCGCGATCCCGATGCGGGGCAGGTCGCGGCTGGTGCGGAAGACCACGAAGCGGGGCTCCCAGCGGGGCTTGAACTTGGCGTTGAACCTGTACAGCGACTCGATCTGGAACCAGCGGGAGAGGAAGACGAGGAGCCCTCGCCAGCAGCGCAGCACCGGGCCCGCGCCGAGCCGCTCGCCGCGGGCCAGCGCGGAGCGGAACATCGCGAAGTTCAGCGAGACCCGGGCGATGCCGAGCTTCTCGGCGGCCTGGAGGGAGGCGACGATGAGCAGCTCGTTCATGCCGGGGTCGGCCGCGCGGTCGCGGCGCATCAGCTCCAGCGACATCCCGTCGCGCCCCCACGGTACGAAGTGGAGGACGGCCTTCAGGTCGCCGTGCGGGGAGTCCTCCGTAGCGGAGCCGGGCAGGTGCGCGGTGGCGATCACGCAGTCGCCGTCGGCCGGGTCGCCGATCCGGCCGAGCGCCATGGAGAAGCCGCGTTCGGTGTCGGTGCCGCGCCAGTCGGCGGCGGCGCGGCGGATGCGGTCCAGCTCGGCGCCGCCGATGTCACGTGCCCGCCGGACCCGGGTCTCGTAGCCGCCGCGTTCGATGCGCTTGACCATCTGCCGCACGTTCCGCATGGCGCGTCCGGCGAGGGAGAAATCCGCCACGTCCACCACCGCCTCGTCGCCCAGCTCCAGGGCGGTGAGCCCGGTCTCGCGGGTCCAGACCTGGCCGCCGGTCTCGCTGCAGCCCATCACGGCGGGGGTCCAGGAGTGGGCCCGCGCCTCGTCCATGAAGCGTTCGATCGCGCCCGGCCAGGCCTCCACGTCGCCGATGGGGTCACCGCCGGCCAGCATCACCCCGGAGACGACCCGGTAGCAGACGGCGGCCTTGCCGCTGGGGGAGAAGACGACGCCCTTGTCGCGGCGGAGCGCGAAGTGGCCGAGCGAGTCCCGGCCGCCGTGCCGCTCCAGCAGCTCCCGCAGCCGGCTCTCGTCGTCCTCGGTGAGGCGGGCCGCCGGGTGTTCGGGGCGGAAGGCGAGGTAGATGGTGGTGACGGCGGTCAGCAGGCCGAGCGCGCCCAGCGAGTAGGCCACCGTCCCGCTGGTCCTCCCCGCGTAGTCGACGGGCCCCTCGACGCCGAACAGGCCGTACAGCACGTGCTGGAGGCGGTCGGCGATCGACGGGTCGCCGACGACCCGGCCGGGGTGGACGCTGACGATGATCAGCCCGAGCCCCAGCGAACCGGCCCCGAGCAGTACGAAGTTGGCGAGCGCCCGCCAGCGGCTGCGCGGGTCGGGCAGCGCCCGGAACTGGTCGCGGTGGCGCACCAGCAGCCAGCAGAGCGTCAGCGAGACGAGCACGCCGATGACCGAGTGGCGGTAGGCGAACTGGGCCGCGGCCCCCGCGGGCAGCAGGACCACCGCCGCCCGCCAGGCCCGCCGCTTGTGCCGCTTCAGCCCGTGCGCGAGCAGGAGCAGCAGCATGCCCGCGCTGAGCGAGAGCGCGGCGGCGAACGGGCCGAGCGCCCCGGGGAGCACTTCGGCGAGGGTGTGCATCCGGCTGTGCCGGAAGCGGGGGAAGACCCCGGCGGCGACGTCGATCAGCCCGACGACGGTGCAGGCGGTACCGACGAGAGCCGGTACGGATTCGGGGCGCGGCCCGCGCAGCAACCGGCGTACGCCGCGCAGCGTGTGCGTCCGGCGCGTCCGGTGCGGAACCGATACTGACTTATCCCCATCTAGCGTGACAGACATCGTTTCCTGTGGCTTCGCGAGAGATTCCTTGGGTCCGTCCCCGGGCCGGGGCCCTGCGGACGGTGTGCGCCCTCTAGGACGTGGGCCGGGGAGCGCGGGTTCACCCACATTCCGGAAATTTCCCGCATCCGCCCCTCGACGTAATCGCGGAGAAAGCACGCCCATGGGTCTCACCAGCACCACAGTTCTGGCGGTCGTGGCGGCGCTGGCCGTCGCGCTGTTCGCCGCCACGGTCCGGGTCTGGCCGCGGCTGGCCCGGCCGGGCGCCGCCGCGGTGTCGGGCCGGATCGGTCTGCTGCTGGCGACCCAGCTGACGCTGTTCGCCGCGGTGGGTCTCGCGGCCAACAACGCCTTTCTCTTCTACGGCTCCTGGGCCGATCTCTTCGGGCAGAAGCAGGAGCTGGGGGTCGTCACCGACCACGGGGCCGGCGCGGCCGGAGCGGACGGCTCGCGGCACATGACGCGCATCGGCACCCAGTACCCGGACGTGCCGGGCGGGCGGGTGCCCTCGGTCGGCGGGCGGATCGACAAGGTGGTGATCTCGGGGCGTACGTCGGGCATCGAGTCCCCGGCGTACGTCTATCTGCCGCCGGAGTATTTTCGGAGCGCGCACGCCGGGCGGACGTTCCCGGCGGCCGTGGTTCTCACCGGCTACCCGGGCACGGCGGAGAACCTGCTGAAGGGGCTGCGCTACCCGCAGACCGCGCATGACCTGGTGAAGTCGGGGAAGGCCCGGCCGATGATCCTGGTGATGCTGCGGCCGACGGTCGCGCCGCCCCGGGACACCGAGTGCGTGGACATCCCCGGGGGCCCGCAGACCGAGACGTATCTCGCGAAGGACCTCCCGGAGGCGATCGCGGGGTCCTACCGGGCCGGGAAGAAGGCCCGCGACTGGGGCATCATCGGCAACTCCACCGGCGGCTACTGCGCGTTGAAGATCGGGCTGCACCACCCGGACCGGTACGCGGCGAGCGCCGGGCTCTCCGCGTACTACAAGGCGGCCGAGGACCCGACGACGGGCGATCTGTTCCACGGGAAGCAGGAGCTGCGCGACCGGGCCGACCTGCTGTGGACCCTGGAGAACCGGCCGCCGTCCGGGGGCTCGTTCCTGGTGACGACGTCCCGGCGGGGCGAGGGCAACCTCGGGAGCACGATGGAGTTCATCGAGAAGGTGAGGGCGCCCGCCAAGGTGTCCTCCATCGTGCTCGACAGCGGCGGGCACAACTTCACGACCTGGCGGCGGGAGATCCCCCCGGCGTTGGAGTGGCTGAGCGCCCGGCTCGGCGAGGGCTGAACCGGGGCGGGCCCCGGGAGCCGGGCCGGGCCGGCCGCCCCGTCCCGCCCGGTCCCCGTCCCGTACTACGCGGTCGCCACCGTCTCCACCGCGACCTCCGCACGCGGTACGTCCTGGGCGTCCGCGTCGATCGAGCGGCGCAGGGCCTCGTGCAGCCGGGCGGGGGTCAGGACGCCGAGGAAGCGGCCCTCGCTCTCCTTGTCGATGACCGCGATCCAGCCCGCGTCGTGCTGGAGCATGGTGGCGAACGCCTGCTTGAGGGGCGCGCCGAGCGGGAGCCAGGCCTCCATCCGGCGGGCGTGCTCGCGGACGGTGCCCTCGGCCGTGGCATCGGGGGTCGCGTCGGCGGGGATCCAGCCGTGGAGGTTGTCCCGGCCGTCCAGGACGACCGCCCAGCGCGCGCCCTCGGCCCTGAGCCGTTCGGTGGCCGCGGCCAGCGGGTCGTCGAGGTGGACGACCGGCGGCTGGTCGAGGTCGCTCTGTTCGATCGGCGTCACCGAGAGCCGCTTGAGCCCGCGGTCCGCGCCGACGAAGTCGGCCACGTACGGCGTCGCGGGGGCCCCGAGGACGGTGGCGGGGGAGTCGAACTGCTCGATGCGGCCCTGTCCGTAGACGGCGATGCGGTCGCCGAGGCGGACGGCCTCCTCGATGTCGTGCGTGACGAACAGCACGGTCTTACGGACCTGGGCCTGGAGTTTCAGGAATTCGTTCTGGAGGCGTTCGCGGACGACCGGGTCGACCGCCCCGAAAGGCTCGTCCATGAGGAGAACGGGCGGATCGGCGGCCAATGCGCGGGCCACGCCCACGCGTTGACGCTGCCCGCCGGAAAGCTGTTCCGGATAGCGGTCACCATAAACGGAAGGGTCGAGTCCGACGAGGTCGAGGAGTTCGGCGGCGCGTTCGCGTCCCTTTCCGCGCTTCCAGCCCAGCAGATGGGGAACGGTCGCGGTGTTCTCCAGCACCGTCTTGTGCGGGAAGAGACCCACCTGCTGGATCACATAGCCGATGCGGCGGCGCAGTTCGACGGGGTCGATGGTGGATATGTCGTCCCCGTCGAGGAATATCCCGCCCTCGGTCGGTTCGATCAGCCGGTTCACCATCTTCATGGTGGTCGTCTTGCCGCAACCGGAAGGTCCGACGAGCGTGACCAGTTCACCCTCGGCGACCTCGAAGGAAAGGTCGTCGACGGCGGTGGTGCCATCGGCGTACCGCTTGGTGACGTGCTCGAAACGGATCATGGTTCCCCATTGTGGAGGGCGTTCTGTGAAGGGCATGTTGCCGGAATGCGACAGCCTCCGCGATTGTCAGTGGTCGAGGATAGGCTCGTCAGTCATCAGTTCGATCCGGGCGATCCGGGGCATCCGGCGTGACGAGGGAAAGCAGGAGGCGGGGGGCGGATGGCCGAGCAGAGCTGCCTGGTGACGAACGACTGGATCTGCGGGGAGTATCTGCGCTCCCGCAGCCAGGAGTTGACCGACGCGACCGTGCAGCACATCGGGATCACGGTGGTCTCGGTGCTGATCGGGCTCGCGGTGGCCCTTCCGCTGGCGCTGCTCGCCCGCCGGGGCCCGCGCTTCGCCGGGCCGGTGCTCGGGCTGACGACCGTGCTCTACACCGTGCCATCGCTGGCGATGTTCTCGCTGCTGCTGCCCCTGTTCGGGCTGTCGGCCGCGCTCGTCGTCACGGGCCTGGTGCTCTACTCGCTGACCATCCTCGTGCGCAACATCCTGGCCGGGCTCGAAGCGGTGCCGCAGGAGGCCAGGGAGGCCGCCCGCGGCATGGGGTACGGGCCGGTCCGGCTGCTGTGGGAGGTGGAGCTTCCGCTGGCGCTGCCCGCGGTGATGGCGGGGCTGCGGATAGCCACCGTGTCGACGGTCGCGCTGACCACGGTCGGCTCGCTCGTCGGCAAGGGGGGCCTCGGCAATCTCATCGAGGACGCGCTGCCCAGCTTCTTCAAGGCCCAGGTGCTCGCCGCCTCGGTGCTGTGCGTGCTGCTCGCGGTGACCGCGGACCTGCTGCTGCTCGGTCTCCAGCGGCTGTTGACGCCCTGGACCCGGATACCCGGGGCGGCCGTCCCGCCGCCCGGCCCGGGGAAGGCGGAGGCGTCCGCGTCCGCCTCGCCCGGCCCGGGGAAGGCGGAGGCGTCCGCGTCAGCCCCGGCGAAGGCGGAGGTGGGCTGACCCGTGGGAGTCATCGGTGACGCCTGGACCTGGCTGACCACCGGGGCCAACTGGTCGGGGGACGGCGGGGCCGCGCACCGGCTCGGCGAGCATCTGTACGTGAGCGGGGTCGCCCTCGCGGTGGCCTGCGCGATAGCCCTGCCGCTCGCCCTGTATCTGGGGCACATCGGCAAGGGGGGCGCCCTCGCGGTGAACCTCTCCAACGTGGGGCGGGCCGTCCCGGTCTTCGCGGTGCTGGCCCTTTTCATGGTCACGCCCCTGCGCAACTCGGGGTACTGGCCCACGATCATCGCGCTGGTGCTGTTCGCGGTGCCGCCGCTGCTGACCAACGCCTATGTCGGGATGCGGGAGGTGGACCGGGCGGTGGTGGAGGCCGCACGCGGCATGGGGATGTCGGGCGGGCAGCTCTTCGTCCGGGTCGAGCTGCCGCTCGCCTACCCGATGATCATGACCGGGCTACGGTCCGCCGCCGTCCAGGTCGTGGCCACCGCGTCGATCGCCGCGATGGTCGGCCTCGGCGGCCTCGGCCGGATCATCACCGCCGGGTTCAACACCTACGACACCGCCCAGGTCTTCGCGGGCGCGGTCCTGGTCGCCGGTCTCGCCCTGGTGGTGGAGGGCGTGCTGGCGGGCCTGGACCGGCTGCTGTCCCCGCTGCGCCGCCGCAGGCCCGCGTGAGCGCACAGCCCATTTTTTTCGACGTGCTTTCTTCTGGTCACTTTCTTCTGTTCGGACGGAGAACAACACATGAGCAGGACCTCGCGGATAGCTGGAGCGGTCATCGGCATGGTGGCGCTGGCCGGGTCGCTCGCGGCCTGCGGCGGCGACAGCCTGGAGAAGGAGAAGGGTGGGTCGGACTCCTCGGCCGGTGACGGGAAGAAGGGTTCGCTGGTCGTCGGTTCGGCCTCCTTCACCGAGTCCAAGGTGCTCGCCGAGCTGTACGCACAGATCCTCGGCGACGCCGGGTACAGCGCCTCGGTCACCACGGTGAAGAACCGTGAGCTGTACGAGCCCTCGGTGGAGAAGGGCGAGATCGACGTCGTACCGGAGTACGCCGCCACGCTCGCCGAGTTCCTCAACGCCAAGGTCAACGGGGCGGACAAGGTCCAGGCCGAGCCGGTGGCCTCCGGGGACGTCGAGGCCACGGTCTCCGCGCTGAAGCAGCTCGCCGAGCCGCTGGGGCTCACGGTCCTCCCGGCCGGGAAGGCCGTCGACCAGAACGCCTTTGCGGTCTCGAAGGAATTCGCCGAGAAGAACAGCCTCAAGACGCTTTCCGATCTCGGGAAGTCGAAGCTGAAGGTGAAGATCGCGGCGGGCGACGAGTGCGAGGTGCGGCCGTTCTGCGCACCCGGTCTGAAGAAGACGTACGGCATCGACGTCACCGGGATCGACCCCACGGGCGTCGGTACCCCGGTGTCCAAGCAGGCCGTCCGGGACGGCAAGGCCCAGCTGGTCCTGACGACCACCACGGACGCGGTGCTGGACGGGCTCGTGTTCCTGGAGGACGACAAGAAGCTCCAGAACGCGGACAACGTGCTGCCGGTCCTGAATACCAAGGACGCGGGCGACCCGGAGATCGCCGACGCGCTGGGCAAGCTCACCGCCGCGCTCACCACGGAGGATCTCGCCGAGCTGAACCGGAAGGTCGACGCGGAGCGGGCCAAGCCGGCCGATGTGGCCAAGGAGTATCTGGAGTCGAAGGATCTGATCAAGAATTAGTTCTTGATCCATAGGCAAAGGGCCGTGGAGAGGGCTTCCGGGGGGCCGCGAGGTAACCGGCGGGGAACAGATTCCCGAGCGGCTCCCCAAGTGGCCCGCACACACGGTAAATTTCAGGCCATGCCACGTGGACGCCACCGCCATTCACCGCCCCTCCACAGAATCCTGCCCCCCTCCGTGGTGGCGGGAGTGTCGGTCGTCGGTGCTGCCGGCGCCTGGCTGCTGGCCGAACCCCTGGTCCTGCGCGGCCTGGTGGCCGCCGTGGCGGCCGCCGCCGTGACCGGTGCGTATCTGATGCGCAGCTGGGACCGGGCGGCGGGGCTGCGGGTCGCCGAGCTGACCCGGGCCCGGGCCGGTGACGAATGGCGGGCCGAGGAGCGGATAGCCGAGCTGGAGCAGGATCTGGAGGAGTCGCGCGAGCTGCGCACCCGTCTGGAGACCAAGCTCCGGCGCAAGCGGGTGGAACTCGCGGGGCTGCGCGGCGAGCACGCCGGACTGCTGCGCCGCTACGCCAACGCCGAGACCGAGCGGGCCAGCGCGCTGGAGGGCCGCAGGCAGCTCGCCATCGAGGCCGCGGCTCCCAAGGAGCTGCTGCCCGCGCGGTCCACGCCGACCCCCGAGTCGTACCGGCGCGCGGACGAGGCCCTGATGAACCTCACGCGCAACGCGGCGCTCCAGGAGACCCGCCGCACGGTGGAGGCGGTCCGGCAGCGCCAGCTCGCCGTCGCCGACCGGCACCGGGATGCGGAGGCCGAGAACCCGGAGGGGAAGCACGCGGCGGCCACCGGGGCGGGCGAGCACCGGGACCATCAGCACGGCCGCCCCTCGACCACCCCGCCCGCCCCGGCCGCGAACGCCCAGAACGCGCACACCCCCGCCCCGGCCGCGAACGCCCAGAACGCGAACGCCCAGAACGCGAACGCCGAGAAGGCGAACGCCGAGAAGGCGAACGCCCAGAACGTGACCACACCGGCACTCGCCCAGGCCACGGCCGCCATCGCGCCCGTGCGCGTGCCGCGGGCGATCCCGGCCGCCTCGGCCGTCGTCCCGTACGCCACCGCGCGCCGCCACCTGGCTCCTCAGGGCAACTTCGACTTCTTCGGCACCCAGAACGCCCAGAAGGCCAACGCCGCGATCGAGTCCGTGCAGAACGAGGACCTCGCGGACGTCGTCGGCGAGGAGGCGCTCGCCGCCCACCGCACCGGGGCCGTGGACAACCGGGCCGTCGGCAAGGTCATCGACCTCACCGCGCACGACGAGACCGAGCAGGTCGACGTGGCACAACTGCGCGGCGCGGTCTCCTGACGCGGCACCGCCCCGGCCCCGCCCGCTACTTGTCGATGTCCCCGACGACGAAGAACAGCGACCCCAGGATCGCCACCATGTCGGCGACCAGGGTGCCTGGCAGCAGCTCGGTCAGCGCCTGGATGTTGTTGAACGAGGCGGAGCGCAACTTCAGCCGGTAGGGCGTCTTCTCGCCCTTGGACACCAGGTAGTAGCCGTTGACGCCGAGCGGGTTCTCCGTCCAGGCGTACGTGTGGCCCTCAGGGGCCTTGAGCACCTTGGGCAGCCGCTGGTTGATCGGCCCCGGCTCCAGGCCGGCCATCCGGTCCAGGCAGGCGTCCGCCAGGTCCAGGGAGTTGAGGGTCTGCTCCAGCAGGCACTCGAAGCGGGCCAGGCAGTCGCCCTCGGTCCGGGTGACGACCTTCAGGGTGTCCTGGAGTTCCCCGTACGCGAGATACGGCTCGTCGCGCCGCAGGTCGAAGTCGACGCCCGAGGCGCGGGCGATCGGCCCCGACACCCCGTACGCGTGCACCGCTCCGGCGGACAGCACGCCCACGTCGCGCGTACGGCCCCGGAAGATCTCGTTGCCGAGGACGAGGTTCTCGTAGACGTCCATGCGGGAACGGACGGAGGCGACGGCGTCGCGGACCCGCCCGGCCCAGCCCGCCGGGACGTCCTCCTTGAGGCCGCCGACCCGGTTGAACATGTAGTGCATCCGGCCGCCGGAGACCTCCTCCATCACCGCCTGGAGTTCCTCGCGCTCCCGGAAGGCGTGGAAGACCGGGGTGATGCCGCCGAGTTCGAGGGGGTAGGAGCCGAGGAACATCAGGTGGTTGAGGACCCGGTTCAGCTCGGCGAGCAGCGTCCGCGTCCACACGGCGCGCTCGGGGACCTCCATGCCGAGCATCCGCTCGACGGCCATCACCACGCCCAGCTCGTTCGAGAACGCGGACAGCCAGTCGTGGCGGTTGGCGAGCATGATGATCTGCCGGTAGTCGCGCGCCTCGAAGAGCTTCTCCGCGCCCCGGTGCATATAGCCGATGACCGGCTCCGCGTGCTGGACCCGTTCGCCGTCCAGCACGATCCGCAGCCGGAGGACCCCGTGCGTCGAGGGGTGCTGGGGACCGATGTTCAGCACCATGTCGGTGCTCTCCGCCGCTCCGCCGATGCCGATCGTCGTCTCCGTCATGCGGGACAGTATTCCCTGCGGCCGCGGTGCATCCCCCGCGCCCGCTGCGCGAGGGCGGTCACCCGGGTTCCGGCAGCCCCACCCGGTGCAGCAGCCAGCCGAAGTCGCCGAGGCCGCCGCGCGCGGTCAGCTCCGCCGCCTCGCCCGCCGCCGCCAGCGCGGTGACGTACCCCGCCGGGTCGGTGGCGGCCAGGCCCAGCGGCGGCCGGTCGCCGCCGACGCCGAGGCGGCGGAGCGCCGCCCGCTGGTCGGTCAGTTCGGTGCTCGCCTGCGCCACGGCGGATGACACCGCCGCCGCGCAGGCGTCCAGCGCCACATGCGCGGTCAGGTCGCAGGAGCCGTCCGGCACCGGACGCACCTCACGCCCGCCCCGGAAGCCGGTCAGCGTCCCGAAGGGCGGCCGGGCGCCCCGTACATGCGCGTAGTCCACCGCCACCGCGAGCCCGGCGGCGAGAGAGCCCGCCGCCCGCGCCCAGGCCGCGTCCCGGGGCCGCCCGATCTCCGCCCGCTCGCCCGGCCCGGACAGCGGCCACCAGCGCTCCAGCCACGCCGCGTCCGCCCCGCTCACCGGCGTACCGAGCCGCTCCGCACCGTCCGAGGTCCGCACCTGGACGTACCGGGGGACGCCGTCCGCGTCCGCCTGGGCCACCTCCACCGGCACGTTGTCCAGCCACTCGTTGGCGAACAGCAGCCCGGTGATCCCGGCGGGCAACTCCGCACACCACTCGATCCGGGGATCCAGTCCCGGGGGCCGGGCGGCGACCTCGACGGCGTACGGGATCACTTCCAGCCCCTGTGGCAGCGCGGCCAGCACTCCGGTCAGCAGCTCGCCCCGCCCCGCCCCCACATCGACCAGCGCGACCGTGCCGGTGTCCAGCTCCCGCGCGATTCCGGTCAGCAGCCGGGCCACCGCGGTCGCGAACAGCGGCGAGGCGTGGACCGACGTACGGAAGTGGCCCGCCGGCCCCTCCGGGCTCCGCAGCGGGCTGCGATAAAAGCCCTCATCCCCGTACAGAGCGGCCTCAGCCGCCTCCCGCCAACCGCGCCACTCGTCCGTCACATAGGCAAGTCTCCACCTTGGGGAGTACGGTCCCAGGACCTGGATCGGCCCTCCGGTTGACCCGGGCACCGATCCGCTGTCCCTACGCTGGGTTACGTGCAGCGCCTCTACGACTTCATCCGCAGACACCCGACGGGCGTCGACGTCTTCTGGGCCGTCTTCCTCCTCGGGCTCTCCGGCATGTCGATGGTCTCGGGCATGTACGACGCGGGGCGCGAGGAGATCGTCGCCGTTCCGGTCGCGCTGGGGCTCTCCACGGTCGTGGCGCTGCGCCGCAAGGCCCCCGAGAAGATGCTGCTGCTCGCCATCCTGGTGGGCGTCGTCCAGCTGGTGTTCGACGTCCGGCCGGGCATCGGGAACTTCGCGATGCTGGTGATCACGTACACGGTGGCCACGGTCGGGGAGCGCTGGGCGTCCCGGCTCGCCCTGATCGGCAGTCTGAGCGCGGCGGCCCTGTCCCAGCTGCGGTGGGAGGCCGAGCCCGGCGGATCCTGGGTCCAGGTGATCTTCGTGACGGTCATCATGACCGTGCCGTTCGTGCTGGCCTGGGTGCTCGGGGACTCGCTGCGGACCCGGCGGGCCTACTTCGACCAGCTGGAGGAGCGTGCCGCCCGGCTGGAGCGGGAACGCGAGGCGCAGTCCAAGGTCGCGGTCGCCGCCGAGCGCGCCCGGATCGCCCGCGAGCTGCACGACGTCGTCGCGCACAACGTGTCCGTGATGGTCGTTCAGGCCGACGGCGCCGCCTATGTCATGGACGCCGCCCCCGACCAGGCCAAGCAGGCCCTGGAGACCATCTCCAGCACCGGCCGCCAGGCGCTCGCGGAGATGCGCCGGCTGCTCGGGGTGCTGCGGACCGGTGACGCCCCGGAGAGCGGGGAGTACGTCCCCCAGCCCGACGTCGAACAGATCGAGGACCTGGTCGCGCAGGTGCGGCAGACCGGCCTGGAGGTCGACTTCAAGGTCGAGGGCACCCCGCGTCCGCTGCCCAGCGGCGTGGAGCTGACCGCGTACCGCGTCGTGCAGGAAGCCCTGACCAACACCCGCAAGCACGGCGGACCCGACGCCGGGGCCAGCGTCCGGCTGGTCTACTTCGACGACGGCCTCGGGCTGCTGATCGAGGACGACGGCCGGGGCGCGGCGCACGAGCTGTACGAGGACGGCGGCGCGGACGGCGCCGGGCACGGGATGATCGGGATGCGGGAGCGGGTCGGCATGGTCGGCGGCACCCTGGACGCGGGGCCCCGGCCCGGCGGGGGCTTCCGGATCAGCGCCCTGCTGCCGCTCAAACCCCCGGGCTGACCCGGCCTCCGACGACCACCGGACCACGACGATCACGACCGCCACGACGATCACGACCGCTACGACGACGACCGCTACGACGACCGACCGACCCCAGGACAGGACACGTTCCCATGACCATGGCCATCCGCGTGATGCTCGTCGACGACCAGGTGCTGCTGCGGACCGGCTTCCGGATGGTGCTCGCCGCCCAGCCCGACATGGAGGTCGTCGCCGAGGCCGGGGACGGGGCGGAAGCGATCGAGATCCTGCGGTCCACGGCCGTCGACGTGGTCCTGATGGACGTCCGTATGCCCCGGCTGGACGGCGTCGAGGCGACCCGCCGCATCTGCGCGCAGCAGGATCCGCCGAAGGTGCTCATCCTGACCACCTTCGACCTCGACGAGTACGCCTTCTCCGGGCTCAAGGCGGGGGCCAGCGGCTTCATGCTCAAGGACGTGCCGCCCGCCGAGCTGCTCGCCGCGATCCGTTCCGTGCACAGCGGCGACGCGGTCGTCGCCCCGTCCACCACCCGCCGGCTGCTCGACCGCTTCTCGCCGATGCTGCCCAGCGGCGACAAGGAGCCGAAGAACAAGCACGTCGGCAAGCTCACCGAACGCGAACGGGAAGTCATGCTCCTGGTCGCCCAGGGCCTGTCGAACGGGGAGATCGCGGCCCGGCTGGTGCTCTCGGAGGCCACGGTCAAGACGCACGTCGGCCGCATCCTCACCAAGCTGAACCTCCGCGACCGGGTCCAGGTCGTCGTCCTCGCCTATGAGACCGGCCTGGTCAGGGCCGGCGGCGGCGCGGGCTGAGGAGCGGCGGGAGGCGGGGCCGTGGGCACGCTGCTGTGGATCAACGGACCGTTCGGGGGCGGCAAGACCCAGACGGCGTACGAGCTGCACCGGCGGCTCCCCGGCAGCGTGGTCTGCGACCCCGAGCACATCGGCTTCGGGCTGCACCGGACCCTGCCGCCCCGCCTGCGCGGCGACTTCCAGGACCTGACGTCCTGGCGCTCAGGCGTACGCGAGGTGCTCGGCCTCGCCGCCGGGAGCCACCCGGGGCCGGTGATCGTCCCGATGACGCTGGTCGACCGGGGGTACTTCGCCGAGATCGTCGGGCGGCTGCGCGAGGACGGCCACACCGTCCACCACAGCACCCTGCTCGCCGACCGGGACACGGTCCTGCGCCGGCTGCGCGAACGCGGTCTCGGGCGCGGGCTGAAGCGGGAGAGCTTTGCCGTGGGCCGGCTGGACGACTGCCTGGAGCGGCTCGCGCGCCCGGAGTTCGCCCGCCACATCCGTACGGACCGGGCGACGGTCCCTCAGGTGGCGGACCTGGTGGCCGGGGCGGCGGGCCTGACGCCGCTGCCGGACACGGACGGCCGGCTGCGGCACCGGCTGCGGCGGACCTGGACGGGCGTGCGGCACATCCGCTTCGACTGAGACATCCCGGGCCGAGGGGGCACCCCGGCCTGAGGGGGGAGGCTCAGCGCAGGACGCCCTCCAGGAAGTCGCTGCCGAGGCGGGCGACGACCGTCAGGTCCAGCTGGTGCAGGACGTAGCGCCCCCGGCGGCGCGTGGTGACCAGGCCTGCCTTCTTGAGCACGGACAGATGCCGGGACACCTCGGGCGAGGTGATGCTGTGCGACTCGGCCAGTTCGCCGGTGGTGTACGGGGAGCGGGCCAGGTTGCGGCACAGCCGCATCCGCATCGGGTGGGCCAGGGCCTCCATCCGCAGCTGGAGCTGTTCCACGGAGGCGGGGGACGGCAGATCCGGCATTCGGACCGGGTAGTGGATCACCGGCCGCCAGTGATGGGCGTGCAGCACCGTCAGGTGCGGCCAGCCGAAGCTGGTGGGGACGAGGGTGAGCCCGACGCCGACGTCCGGGGCGACGGCGGTGGTCCGGCCCTCGGTCAGCTTGTCGACCGTGATCCGCTCCGCTGTCTCGTCGAGCGTCAGGGCGGAGGAGACCGCACCGATCGCTTCGGCGAGCCCCTTGCGCCGCAGCAGCTCGGTCTTGTGCCGGGCGTCGGCGACCAGCTGGACGGAGACCCGCTGCCAGGTGTCCGCGAAGAACGCCTGGTCGCAGTCCTCCAGGAGCCGCCGGATCCATCCGCGTACGGAGACGGGGTCGGCCAGCAGCCGCTTGGTGAACTCCACCTGCCGCGGGCCGCGCGCCGCCGCCATGTCCAGGGCCCGGGCCCGCATGCCGGGGTCCGTCAGCGGGGAGGGGGCGTCGCTCCCGTACATGCTGGAGCAGGTGAACTCCGTCGCCGCCGCGACGAACCGCTCGTCGTCGAGCCGGTCCAGGATGTCCAGGTCCTCCGTCAGGGTCGCCCCGGTCCTGCCGTCGCCGCCGCGGATGCCGGAGAACGGCAGGAAGATGTCGGCGAAGGTGTTCCGCCACAGGAACTCCGCCTCCAGCATGCGGTCGGCGAGGTCCGGTTCCAGGGCCGCCGCGGTCGCGGTGACCCAGCCGTGCAGCCCCGGATGGTGGCCGGGCTCGGAGAGCGCGTGCAAGGCAAGGCCCAGCTCGGCGAGGGGAGAGGTCGCGAAAACGACGCGTTCGGCGGGCAGTCCCGCGATGTCTATGTGCACGCTCACCCCTTCATAGTGGGGGCACGGGCCCCGGGCCGACGTTCCATTTGACGGGGGCCGTCAATCAACGCGCGAGCCCGCCGCGACCTGCGCAGGCTGGAGTCATGGACGCGATGCAGCAGCACATGCTCGACACCTACCGCGCGGCCCAGCTGTCGGAGCCCGCACCCCCGCCCCCCGGCCGCCACGACCGCTCGGTCCTGCGCGCCCTGTACCGCCACTGGCTGACCCACCCACCGACCCCCCACACGAACACCCCCACCCCACCCGCTTCACCCAACCCACCCGGCCCGTCCGCCCCACCGAGCCCGTCCGGAGCTTGAGGACGGAACCCTGGGGCCCGGGTGGCGGCTACTGGACGGGGGCGCACACCCAGCCCGCCCGGCGCTTGAGGACGGAACCCCCCAGGCCCGGGGACCGGCCACCCCGCGAGGCCCTCGACGCCGAGCAGCCCGCCCTACGCGAGCCCCCTCACGAACCCCACAAACCCCCCCACCGCATCCCGCACATCCCGCCCCGCCCACTCAAGCCCCGCAGCCCCCACCGTCACCTCGGTGAACGAAACCCCCGGCGGCAGCCCCGCCCCGCCCGTCCCCGCGAACCAGCGCCGGAAGAGGGCCACCCCCGTCTCCTCCGCCTGCCGCACCGACGCCTCGTCCAGCACCTCGGTCCCGTACGGCAGCCAGACCTGGAACTGATGCGTGTGCGGCAGCTCCGGACGCACCCGGAACCACGGCACCCCCGCCGCCGCGAACCCCTCCGCCAGCGCCCCGGCCACCACCTTCGCGTGCGCCACGTACGACGGAAGGCGCGGCAGCTCCCGCTCCAGCCCGGTCAGCGCGGACAGCGCAGCCGGGAACTGCTGGAAGAGCTGGCCCCCGTAGCGGTGACGCCACACCCGCGCCTCCTCCACCAGCGTCGAAGGCCCCGCCAGCGCCGCCCCCGACAGCCCGTCCAGGGACTTGTAGAACGACACGTACACGCTGTCCGCGAGCCCCGCGATCTCCGACAGCTCGCGCCCGAAGTGCGTCGGGCACTCCCACAGCCGCGCCCCGTCGAAGTGGACGACCGCGTCCCGCTCCCGGGCCGCTTCCACCACCGCCGTCAGCTCCTCCCAGGTCGGCAGCACGAACCCGGCGTCCCGCAACGGCAGCTCCAGCATCAGCGTGCCGAACGGCTCCGGGAACTCCCGCACCTCCTCGGCGTCCGGCAGCCGGGGCTCGGCCGTCGGATGCACCGTGCGCAGCCCGCTCACCACCCCCAGCGCCCCGCCCTCGTGCACCTCCGGGTGGGACAGGGGATGCAATGCCACCGTCGCGTTCCCCGTACGCCCCGCCCAGCACCGCAGCGCGACCTGCTGGGCCATCGTCCCGGTCGGGAAGAACGCCGCCGCCTCCATCCCCAGCAGCCGGGCCGTCCGCCGCTCCAGATCGGCGACGACCCCGCCCCCGTACACATCGGTCCAGTCGTCCAAATCGTGTACGGACGGGGCGTCGGCGGCCAGCGCCGCCAGCCGTTCGCCCAGCGTGCCGTCCGCGCCCACCCGGGCCAACACCCGTCGCGCACCCCGCCACGCGGTCAGCCTGCGCCGCCGCTGCTCCTGCTCATCCACCGTCGCCATGGGACGATCATCACCCGGACCTCCGCCGGCGGGCGCGCCGATTTCCGCCCGGCCCGCAAAGTTATCCACAGCCTGTGGGCAGCGGAGGGGCTTCCCCGAAACGCTGGCGTAGCATGCAGAGAAATCGTCCGGTACCCCCCGCGGACTGGAACGGAAGGCCGTCGCCGCGTGAACGCATCAGTTTCGAAGGAACCCCTCGACGCGAGGGACCGCCCCGCCCGTCTCACGGTTGGTGTCGTCGGCGCGGGCCGGGTCGGGCCCGCCCTCGCCGCGTCGCTCCAGCTCGCCGGGCACCGCCCGGTCGCCGTCTCCGGCGTCTCCGACGCCTCCCGCCGCCGCGCCGCGGCCCTGCTCCCCGACGTGCCCCTGGTGGAGCCCGCCGAGGTGCTGGCCCGCGCCGAGCTGGTGCTGCTGACCGTCCCCGACGACGTACTGCCCATGCTGGTCGAGGGCCTCGTCGAGACCGGCGCCGTACGGCCGGGCCAACTCCTCGTCCACACCTCCGGGCGGTACGGGGCCCGCGTGCTGGAACCCGCGCTGCGGGCCGGGGCCCTGCCGCTCGCGCTGCACCCGGCGATGACGTTCACCGGCACCGCCGTCGACGTGCAGCGGCTCGCGGGCTGCTCCTTCGGCGTCACCGCCCCCGAGGAGCTGCGGCTCGCGGCCGAGGCCCTGGTCATCGAGATGGGCGGCGAGCCCGAGTGGATCGCCGAGGAGTCCCGCCCGCTCTACCACGCGGCCCTCGCGCTGGGCGCGAACCACCTGGTCACCCTGGTCGCCCAGTCGATGGAGCTGCTGACCAGGGCCGGGGTCGCAGCCCCCGACCGGATGCTCGGCCCGCTGCTCGGCGCGGCCCTGGACAACGCCCTGCGCTCCGGCGACGCCGCGCTGACCGGCCCGGTCGCCCGGGGGGACGCGGGCACGGTCGCCGCGCACATCGGTGAGCTGCGCGCCCATGCCCCGCAGGCGGTGGCCGGATATGTCGCGATGGCCCGCGCCACGGCCGACCGGGCGCTCGCCCACGGCCTGCTCAAGGCCGAGCTGGCCGAGGACCTCCTCGTCGTCCTGGCCGACCAGGAGCGCCGCCCCGGCGGCCCCGGACCGGGGGAGACCCGATGACGCACACGGCCAGGACCGCCAGGACCGTCCTCCTGCGCACCGCCGCCGAGCTGGACGCGCTGTCCCGCCCCGCCGGAGCCGAGCGGGCCGTCGTCATGACGATGGGCGCGCTCCACGACGGCCACGCCACCCTGATCCGCACCGCCCGCGAAGCGGCCGGCCCGGACGGCCAGGTGGTGGCCACCGTCTTCGTGAACCCGCTCCAGTTCGGCGAGGCCGCCGACCTCGACCGCTACCCGCGCACCCTGGACGCCGACCTGGAGATCGCCGCGGCGGCGGGGGCCGACGCGGTCTTCGCCCCCGGCGTGGACGAGGTCTACCCGGGCGGCGAGCCCCAAGTCCGGATCACCGCGGGCCCCATGGGCGAGCGCCTCGAAGGAGCGGCCCGCCCCGGCCACTTCGACGGGATGCTCACCGTCGTCGCCAAGCTCCTCCACCTCACCCGCCCCGACGAGGCGTTCTACGGGCAGAAGGACGCCCAGCAGCTCGCCCTGATCCGCCGCATGGTCCGCGACCTGAATTTCGGCGTCCGCATCACCGGCGTCCCCACCGTCCGGGACGCGGACGGCCTCGCGCTCTCCAGCCGCAACCGGTTCCTCTCCCCGCAGGAGCGGCACACCGCCCTCGCCCTGCCCCGCGCCCTGTTCGCGGCGCAGGACCGGCTCGCCGCCCAGCAGGCCCTGCACGAGCGGGCCAAGGCCACCGCGGCCGGCGGCGACCGGGCCGCCGGGCTCAACCGGCTCGGCGAGGCCCGCGCCGCCGCCGACGCCCAGGCCGTCGCACTGGCCCGACCCAACGGGGCGCCCGCCGCCGTGCGCGCCGCCGCCCGGACGGTCCTGGACGAGGCCGCCGCCCGGGACCGGGTGCCGCTCACCCTGGACTACCTGGCCCTGGTGGACCCGGCGGACTTCACCGAGATTTCGGACGACCGCGAGAGCGGGGAGGCGATCCTCGCCGTCGCGGCCCGGGTCGGGAGCACCCGCCTCATCGACAACATCCCCCTCACCTTCGGAGCCCTGACGTGACCGGAATACGGCTGACCGCCCCCGCCCCCGGCTGGGCCATCGACGCGGACGTCGTGGTGGTCGGCTCCGGCGTCGCCGGGCTCACCACGGCGCTGCGCTGCGCCGCGGCCGGCCTGGACACCGTCGTCGTCACCAAGGCCCGCCTGGACGACGGCTCGACCCGCTGGGCCCAGGGCGGCATCGCCGCCGCGCTCGGCGAGGGCGACACCCCCGAGCAGCACCTCGACGACACCCTCGTCGCGGGCGCGGGCCTCTGCGACGAGGAGGCCGTGCGCACCCTCGTCACCGAGGGCCCCGACGCCGTACGCCGGCTGATCACCACCGGCGCGCACTTCGACACCACCGACAGCGGCGACATCGCGCTGACCCGGGAGGGCGGCCACCACCGCCGCCGCATCGCCCACGCGGGGGGCGACGCGACCGGCGCGGAGATCTCCCGCGCCCTGGTCGGGGCGGTCCGCGAGGCCGCCCTGCACACCATCGAGAACGCGCTCGTCCTGGACCTGCTCACCGATGCCGAAGGCCGTACGGCGGGCGTTTCGCTGCACGTCATGGGGGAGGGCCAGCACGACGGAGTCGGCGCGGTCCGGGCCCCCTCGGTGGTCCTGGCCACCGGTGGCATGGGCCAGGTCTTCTCCGCCACCACCAACCCCTCCGTCTCCACCGGCGACGGGGTGGCGCTCGCGCTGCGGGCCGGGGCGGAGGTCTCCGACCTGGAGTTCGTCCAGTTCCACCCCACGGTTCTCTTCCTCGGCGCGGACTCCGAGGGCCAGCAGCCGCTGGTCTCCGAAGCCGTACGCGGCGAGGGCGCGCATCTCGTCGACGGCGACGGCGTCCGCTTCATGCTCGGACAGCACGAGCTGGCCGAGCTGGCCCCGCGCGACATCGTCGCCAAGGGCATCACCCGCCGGATGCACGAGAAGGGCGCCGAGCACATGTATCTGGACGCCCGGCACTTCGGGGCGGCCATGTGGGAGCAGCGCTTCCCCACCATCCTGGCCGCCTGCCGGTCCCACGGCATCGACCCGGTGACCGAGCCGGTCCCGGTCGCCCCGGCCGCGCACTACGCCTCCGGCGGCGTCCGCACCGACCTGCGGGGCCGCACCACCGTCCCCGGCCTGTACGCCTGCGGCGAGGTCGCCTGCACCGGAGTGCACGGGGCCAACCGCCTCGCGTCCAACTCCCTCCTGGAGGGCCTGGTCTTCGCCGAGCGCATCGCCGCCGACATCGCCGAGGTCCGCCCGCCCCGCACCGAACCGGTCCAAGCCTCCCGCGACGCCGACGGCCCCGCCCTGCTGCTGGCCCCCGAGGCCCGTACGGCGATCCAGCGCACGATGACCCGGGGGGCCGGGGTCCTGCGCTCGGCCGCCTCCCTGGCCGTCGCGGCCGAGGAGCTGGAGACCCTGCACCGCGAGGCCGCCGCCGACGCGGACGGGCCCAGGGTCTCCAAGGCCGTGGTCCCCGGGGTCGACGCCTGGGAGGTCACCAACCTGCTCCTGGTCTCCCGGGTCCTGGTCGCCGCCGCCCGGGAACGCGAGGAGACCCGCGGCTGCCACTGGCGCGAGGACCGGCCCGACCGTGACGACGCCCACGGCCGCCGCCACCTGGTCGTCCGCATCGGACCGGACCACACCCCGGTCGTCCACCGGACGGAGACCGCCGCATTCCCGCCCGTACGCACGTCGGATTGAGCAGACTGCTGGAAGCAGCCGCTCCGCCGCACCCGTGGAGCAGCTCCGGCACCATCCGCAACAACGCACGCAGCACCAGCACCATCCGCAACAACACACGCAGCACCGGCACCACCCGAAGCACCAGCCGCACCCGCACCACCCGCCACGCCCCCGAGGAGCCGTCACCGTGAGCACGCCCGAAGAGAATCCGCGCCCCACACCCGTGGACGTACCGCTGATCAGCGTCGGCGCGCCCGCATCGTCGTCCGTACCGGCGGGAGGCGGCTGCGGCGACGGCTGCGGTTGTGGCGGCGACGACGGATTCGACCCCGACGCCCTGGAGTGCGGCCTGGACCCCGCGCTCGCCCTGCTCCTGGCCCAGGCGGGGCTCGACCCCGTCCAGGTCGAGGACGTCGCCCATGTGGCGATCGAGGAGGACCTCGACGGCGGGGTGGACGTCACGACCGTGGCGACCGTCCCCGAGGACGCCGTGATCACCGGTGACTTCACCGCACGCGAGGCGGGCGTGGTCGCCGGGCTCCGGGTCGCCGAGGCGGTCCTGTCGATCGTCTGCACCGAGGAGTTCGAGGTCGAGCGGCACGTCGAGGACGGCGACCGGATCGTCCCCGGCCAGAAGCTGCTGACCGTCACCACCCGCACCCGCGACCTGCTGACCGGCGAGCGCAGCGCGCTCAACCTGCTCTGCCGCCTCTCGGGCATCGCCACCGCCACCCGTGCCTGGGCGGACGTGCTGGAGGGCTCCCAGGCCAAGGTCCGCGACACCCGCAAGACGACGGCGGGCCTGCGCGCGCTGGAGAAGTACGCGGTGCGCTGCGGCGGCGGCGTCAACCACCGGATGTCGCTCTCCGACGCGGCGCTGGTCAAGGACAACCACGTGATCGCGGCGGGCGGCGTCGCCGAGGCGTTCAAGAGGGTCCGCGCCGAGTTCCCCGACCTGCCCATCGAGGTCGAGGTCGACACGCTGGACCAGGTCCGCGAGGTGCTGGACGCGGGCGTCGACCTGATCCTGCTGGACAACTTCACCCCGGCCGAGACCGCCGAGGCGGTCGTCCTGGTCGCCGGCCGGGCGGTCCTGGAGTCGTCGGGCCGCCTCACCCTCGACTCGGCCCGCGCCTACGCCGACGCGGGCGTCGACTATCTCGCGGTCGGGGCGCTCACCCACTCCTCGCCGATCCTCGACATCGGCCTGGACTTCCGCGACGCCGACGCCGACGCCGACGCCTCCGCCACCGACGGGGCCGACGCCTGATGCTGCTCACCATCGACGTCGGCAACACGCACACGGTCCTCGGCCTCTTCGACGGCGAGGAGATCGTCGAGCACTGGCGGATCTCCACCGACGCCCGCCGCACCGCCGACGAACTGGCCGTCCTGCTCCAGGGCCTGATGGGCATGCACCCGCTGCTCGGTATGGAGCTGGGCGACGGCATCGAGGGCATCGCGATCTGCGCCACCGTTCCCTCGGTCCTGCACGAGCTGCGCGAGGTCACCCGGCGCTACTACGGCGACGTCCCCGCCGTGCTGGTCGAGCCGGGCGTCAAGACGGGCGTGCCGATCCTGATGGACAACCCCAAGGAGGTCGGCGCGGACCGCATCATCAACGCGGTCGCCGCCGTCGAGCTGTACGGGGGCCCGGCGATCGTCGTCGACTTCGGCACCGCCACCACCTTCGACGCGGTCTCCCCGCGCGGGGAGTACACGGGCGGGGTGATCGCCCCCGGCATCGAGATCTCGGTCGAGGCGCTCGGCGTCCGGGGCGCCCAGCTCCGCAAGATCGAGCTGGCCCGGCCGCGCAGCGTGATCGGCAAGAACACCGTCGAGGCCATGCAGTCCGGCATCATCTACGGCTTCGCGGGCCAGGTCGACGGGGTGGTGGCCCGGATGAAGAAGGAACTGGCCGCCGACCCGGACGACGTCACCGTCATCGCGACGGGCGGCCTTGCTCCGATGGTGTTGGGGGAGTCCTCGGTCATCGACGAGCACGAGCCGTGGCTGACGCTCATCGGGCTGCGCCTGGTGTACAAGCGGAACATGTCCCGCTCGTAGGGGCGGGCCCGCAGGAGCCCGGCGTACCTGTGGGAACGGCCGGGACCGGGGCCCGGAGGACCGTTCCGGCGCGCCGCGCCACCGGCGACCAGTTAAACGGATTTTGTCCATTTAGCACGTATTGTCGCGTTATGCCCACGCCCTACGGTTCACGAGGCGGCATGGCGTTCAGCGCGGACGAGCTGCGGGTGCTCCGACGTGCCCTCGCCACCGCCCTCCACCCCACGCCCCTGTCCGACGAGGACGTCCAGGACTGCCTGCGGCTCGCGGGCTCCGTGGACGAGGCGGTCGGCGAGGCGGGTCGGCTGCGCGCCTTCCTGCTCGCCGACCTCGCCCGCTACCGCAACGCCCTGCCCGGCTCCGCCACCGGCTACCTGGAGCTGCTCCAGGACGCCCTGGCGGCCGGCTACGACCCCCGCCCGGACGATCTGGCCGCCCTGCGGGCCCTGCGCGGCAGCCCGCTCGCGGCGGCCCTCCTGGAACGCTGTCAGGTGCTCGCCGAGCGTTCCGTACGGGCCCGCCTCGCCGGCCGCTCCGCCGGGCTCGCGGCCCCCGGCCCCCGCAGCCGGCTGCTCGCCCTCCCCGGTGGCCGCGCCGCCGCCCGGGAACCGGACCGGCCCAGGACCCCGGCCGCGCCCGGTAACCCGCAGAAGCCCGGCGACCGCCCGATGCCCAAGCCCTCCGAGGTCTTCCCGCCGCGCCGCCGGCCGGCGCCGCCCCCGTCCGAGGAGCGGGCGGCCGGCTGACCCGCCGGCGTTCACCGCCGCGGCGGCCTCCACCGGGAGGTCGCCGCGTCGGGCCGCTGCGGGCTCGCTACTCTGGACGGCATGGACTACGTATCCGCGCTCGTGCCCCCCGTGGTGATGGCCGTCTTCTTCGTCTCCCTGATCGTGATCATCGTCAAGAGCCAGGGTGGTCCGAACAAGACCAAGGAGGACGCCGTGGTGGACGCGGCGATCGCCCGCGCGGAATCCGCAAAGCAGACCGCTCGTCCGGAGAATGTCTGACCGAATGCCTGACCGCGGGAGCGGCCCGCCCGCCCGCGTCTTCCCGGGACGCGCCCCCTGAGCGCACGACTCCTCGGAGTCGTGCGCTTTTTGCTGCGCAAAGAGCAGGCCATTCGGGACATCTAGCACTAAAGTGATCGCGTGCCCCGTCAATTGGGAGACCTCGAAGACGCCGTGATGACGCGCGTCTGGCAATGGAACCGACCGGTCACGGTGCGGGAAGTCCTTGAGGACCTTCAGCAGGAACGGTCCATCGCCTACACGACCGTGATGACGGTAATGGACAATCTCCATCAGAAGGGCTGGGTACGCAGGGAAGTCGACGGCCGGGCCTATCGATATACGGCCGTCTCCACCAGGGCCGCCTACTCGGCCGCACTGATGAACGAAGCCTGGTCACTCAGCGACAACCCCGCCGCCGCGCTTGTCGCGTTCTTCGGCATGATGTCCGCCGAGCAGCGCGAAGCACTGCAGGACGCCGTTCGTATGGTTTCCCCCAATCCTGCGGAAACCACCCCCGGCGGCCCCGCCGAAACCACCCCCGGCAACCCCGCGGAACCGACCGCCCACGCCGCCGGAGATGACGTACCGACCGATGACGCGACGGCGGAGAGCGGGCGATAGCGTCGGGGCATGTCCTCAGAGCAGCCGCAAAGCGATCCGGAAACCGAACTCCATACCGACCCGTCGGTAAATAAGCCCGCCATCACCGTCCGGCGGGCCAGGACGAGTGATGTCGGGTCCGTGCGACGACTCCTCGACGGGTACGTGTCCGGCGGCATCCTGCTCGACAAAGCGACCGTCACCCTTTACGAGGACATCCAGGAGTTCTGGGTCGCGGAACGCGACGAGGACGCGACCGTCATCGGCTGCGGCGCACTTCATGTCATGTGGGAAGACCTGGCGGAAGTGCGGACCCTTGCCGTCGACCCCCGCGCGAAGGGCGCGGGAGTCGGGCATCACGTGCTGGACAAGCTCTTGCAGACCGCGCGATGGCTCGGTGTCCGGCGGGTTTTCTGCCTCACCTTCGAAGTGGACTTCTTCGCGAAGCACGGCTTCGTCGAGATCGGAGAGACGCCCGTCGACATCGATGTCTACAGTGAGCTGCTGCGTTCCTACGACGAGGGTGTCGCGGAGTTCCTCGGTCTCGAACGAGTGAAGCCGAACACCTTGGGCAACAGCCGGATGCTTCTGCACCTGTGATCTGCAGAAGGACCTGCAACCCTATGTCCGAATCGCGCACGTTTCCCGTCTTCCCGGGCCGCTGAACCTCTCCCGGGGGTTTGTGTTTTCGGGGGAAAAGCGGTTTCCTTTCCGCGTACTCCATTTTCGATGAAAGGAAATCCCGTGGCACAGAAGGTTCAGGTCCTTCTTGTCGATGACCTCGACGGTGTCGAGGCCGACGAGACCGTCACGTTCGCCCTTGACGGCAAGACGTACGAGATCGACCTCACCACGGCCAACGCGGACAAGCTTCGCGGCCTTCTCGAGCCCTACACCAAGGGTGGACGTCGCACCGGTGGCCGTGCCGCCACGGGCCGTGGCAAGGGCCGCGCCGTGGCCGGCGGTAACAAGGACACCGCGGAAATCCGCCGGTGGGCGCGGGAGAACGGCCACAATGTGAATGACCGTGGCCGCGTTCCCGCCGAGATCCGTGAGGCTTACGAGAAGGCCAACGGCTGATCTGCCGTACCTCTTGTCAGCACCCCTGTCGGCACCCCGGAACGGGCGCACGACAACCGGACCCGATGGCATTCCGTGGCCGCCGCGTCCACCAGGCGTACGAGATCGGGGGCATCCCCACCGCTGCTCCCGAAGCCCGCGAAAGCCGGCAGCACCGGCTCGGGCGCACGCCTCGGCTCTGGGGGCCGCAGCCACACAGCGGCCCCCGGCGAGGCCCCCGGGGCACCCGGGAGAGGCGGGGCCGCGACACGGCCCCCCGCGCCCACGGCGGTCAGGTCCAGCGCGACCGGACCCCACTCCAGCCAGTCGAGCAGCCCCGGCAGCTCGTCGGCGCCGCCCGCGGCGACCAGCAGCCCCATCCGCGTACCGGACAGCAGCACGGGGCCGGTGCGCACCCCGCGCCGCAGCACGGCGTGACCGGCCTCGGCGGGCAGCTCCAGCACATCGAAGCCCACCCCGGTGAGCAGATGGAGCGGATCCCGCCCCGCGGTGGCCCAGCCCAGCTCCTTCGCGTACCGCCGGGCGAGTGCGGCATCGGCGGAACCCGGAGCGACATCGGGCGACGATCGGGGCTGCGGGACGGTGGGGGTCATGTCCGATGAACCGCCGAACCGTCCCCGGAGTTACGCAGGGTCCGCTCCGCGTCACGTTCCGTTCTGCCCTTAGGGGCGCGCGAGAGCATTCAGCAGCGCAAGGTTGTTCGCCCGTAGCGGAGGGAACCGGGGCGCGCCGCATGGACTGTCAGTGATTGCGGGTAAGACTTTCCTAGTGGGAAGGGGCGACACGCTGGCCGAGGCGTCTCACGTTCGCCATCGGCGTACTGGCGAAAGGGGTATCTGCCTGGCCTGCGGGAACATCGTCTCGCACCATCGGGTTGGAGCAGTTGTCAGCTGTTCGGCAGTAAGAATCCCCGCCCGGCGCGGGGTGATCCGGACGGATGTCGGCAGTTGGAATGAGCTGTCCCGTCCTGCGGGACTAGCATGCGGAAGGACTGGGAGGGGACCGACCCCTCACTGACCGACCGCTCTGAGGAGCGATTAACGATGTTCGAGAGGTTCACCGACCGCGCGCGGCGGGTTGTCGTCCTGGCTCAGGAAGAAGCCCGGATGCTCAACCACAACTACATCGGCACCGAGCACATCCTCCTGGGCCTGATCCACGAGGGTGAGGGTGTCGCCGCTAAGGCCCTGGAGAGCCTCGGGATTTCGCTCGAGGCGGTCCGCCAGCAGGTGGAGGAGATCATCGGGCAGGGCCAGCAGGCTCCGTCCGGGCACATCCCCTTCACCCCGCGAGCCAAGAAGGTCCTGGAGCTGTCGCTCCGCGAGGCCCTTCAGCTGGGCCACAACTACATCGGCACCGAGCACATCCTGCTCGGCCTGATCCGCGAGGGCGAGGGCGTCGCAGCCCAGGTCCTCGTGAAGCTGGGCGCCGACCTGAACCGGGTCCGGCAGCAGGTCATCCAGCTGCTTTCCGGATACTCGGGCGGCAAGGAGACGGCGGCCGCGGGCGGCCCCGCCGAGGGCACGCCCTCCACGTCCCTGGTGCTCGACCAGTTCGGCCGGAATCTCACCCAGGCCGCTCGTGAGTCCAAGCTCGACCCGGTCATCGGGCGCGAGAAGGAGATCGAGCGGGTCATGCAGGTGCTGTCCCGCCGGACCAAGAACAACCCGGTCCTCATCGGCGAGCCCGGCGTCGGCAAGACGGCGGTCGTCGAGGGCCTGGCCCAGGCGATCGTCAAGGGCGAGGTGCCCGAGACCCTCAAGGACAAGCACCTCTACACCCTGGACCTCGGCGCACTCGTCGCCGGTTCGCGGTACCGGGGTGACTTCGAGGAGCGCCTGAAGAAGGTCCTCAAGGAGATCCGCACCCGCGGCGACATCATCCTGTTCATCGACGAGCTCCACACGCTGGTCGGTGCGGGTGCCGCGGAAGGCGCCATCGACGCGGCTTCGATCCTGAAGCCCATGCTGGCGCGCGGTGAGCTCCAGACCATCGGCGCCACCACGCTCGACGAGTACCGCAAGCACCTGGAGAAGGACGCGGCCCTCGAGCGCCGTTTCCAGCCCATCCAGGTCGCGGAGCCGTCGCTGCCGCACACCATCGAGATCCTCAAGGGTCTGCGCGACCGTTACGAGGCCCACCACCGGGTCTCCATCACGGACGAGGCCCTCGTCCAGGCCGCGACCCTGGCCGACCGGTACATCTCGGACCGCTTCCTGCCGGACAAGGCGATCGACCTGATCGACGAGGCCGGCTCCCGGATGCGCATCCGCCGGATGACCGCGCCGCCGGACCTCCGCGAGTTCGACGAGAAGATCGCGGGCGTCCGCCGCGACAAGGAGTCGGCCATCGACTCCCAGGACTTCGAGAAGGCAGCCTCCCTCCGCGACAAGGAGAAGCAGCTGCTGGCGGCGAAGGCCAAGCGCGAGAAGGAGTGGAAGGCCGGCGACATGGACGTCGTCGCCGAGGTCGACGGCGAGCTGATCGCCGAAGTCCTGGCCACGGCGACCGGCATTCCGGTCTTCAAGCTGACGGAGGAGGAGTCCTCCCGTCTGCTGCGCATGGAGGACGAGCTCCACAAGCGCGTCATCGGGCAGAAGGACGCCATCAAGGCCCTTTCGCAGGCGATCCGCCGTACGCGAGCCGGCCTGAAGGACCCGAAGCGCCCCGGTGGCTCGTTCATCTTCGCCGGTCCGTCCGGAGTCGGTAAGACCGAGCTGTCCAAGACGCTCGCCGAATTCCTCTTCGGCGACGAGGATGCGCTGATCTCCCTCGACATGTCGGAGTTCAGCGAGAAGCACACGGTTTCCCGCCTCTTCGGTTCGCCCCCCGGTTACGTGGGGTACGAGGAGGGCGGCCAGCTCACCGAGAAGGTGCGCCGCAAGCCGTTCTCCGTCGTCCTCTTCGACGAGGTCGAGAAGGCCCACCCCGATATCTTCAATTCCCTGCTCCAGATTCTGGAGGACGGTCGCCTGACCGACTCCCAGGGTCGGGTCGTGGACTTCAAGAACACGGTCATCATCATGACGACCAACCTCGGGACCAGGGACATCTCGAAGGGCTTCAACCTGGGCTTCGCCGCCCAGGGCGACGTCAAGACGAACTACGAGCGGATGAAGACCAAGGTCAACGAAGAGCTCAAGCAGCACTTCCGGCCGGAATTCCTCAACCGTGTCGACGACACGGTGGTCTTCCACCAGCTGACCGAGGAAGACATCATCCAGATCGTCGACCTCATGCTCGCCAAGGTCGACGAGCGTCTCAAGGACCGCGACATGGGCATCGAGCTCAGCGGCGAGGCCAAGACGCTGCTCGCGAAGAAGGGCTACGACCCCGTGATGGGCGCCCGGCCCCTGCGCCGGACGATCCAGCGGCAGATCGAGGACATCCTCTCCGAGAAGATCCTCTTCGGCGAGCTGCGTCCCGGTCACATCGTGGTCGTGGGCACCGAGGGAGAGGGCGACGACAAGACGTTCACCTTCCGCGGCGAGGAGAAGTCGGCTCTGCCCGACGTCCCCCCGATCGAGCAGGCGGCAGGCGGCGGCAGCGGCCCGAACCTGACGAAGGACGCGTGACGCGCACGTAGGGCCTGAGCCCGCGCTGAGGGGCTGCCCCGGAACCGGTATCCGTACCGGTCCGGGGCAGCCCCTTTTCGTGTTCCCGGGTCAGTAGGACCTGACGGCGAGCCGGTCGCCCAGTTCCTCCGCCCCGATGAGGCGGGACTGCCTCAGCCCGGTCACCTCCACCTGAAGGTCCGGCCAGGCGTGCAGGGACGTGAGGTCCAGGACGCGCCGCTCCGAGGCGTTCACGACGAGTTTCGTGACTCCGGGGAAGAGCTTCCGCAGCACGCCCATGTCCTTGCCGTGGTGAGGAGCCGGAACGGTCAGGTGCTCGACTGCGGGGGCGTCATGCTTCGGGTTCGGCTGGTGCGCCCAGGGAAACGCGGTGAGGCTGAGACGGGTGATCCGGGAGTGCTCCCGCAGGGCGGTAAGGGCGTCGTTGAACGTCGTCGGCTCGGAGATCTCCAGATTTCTGAGCGATGTCCAGGCGTCGAGGCCGTCCAGCGTGAGCGGACGTTGGTTCGTCACGGTCAACGTGCTGACGCCGGGGTGGGCAGCGATCTCGCTCAGCCGGTCGACCGCGAGCTGGTTCAGGCCGAGGTGTTCCAGAGAGCGAAGGCCGGTCAGCGGGGCGAGGTTCCCGAGCCGTATCGTCTGCATGTCCAGAGCCAGGGACATGAGCCCGTCGAGTTCGGTGAGCGGCGCCAGGTCCTGGACCGCGGGGCACTGTGTGATGCCCAGCCCTCGCAGGGTGGCCTTGAGGGGGCTCAGGCAGGAGAGCCCAGCGAGCAGGGTGTTTGGGCCGACGCCGAGCACCTCGATCCGGCGGCCTTCCAGCGCCGCACCGATCTCCGCTTCGGGCAGATCCCCGTGCAGCGACAAGGCGTACAGCGGTGGGAGGTGCCGCAGCGCCCTCAGCCGACCAAGGTCGCCCACCATGAGAACGGCCCGCCGGAGATCGCCGTGGACCAGCACCTCGGTGGCGTACTCCTCGGGCGGAAAGCGGTCCCAAGCGGTCATAAAGATGCTGCTGAGGTCGGGATGGGCCTGTAGCCACTCCTGGGCGTGGCGGACGGCGGGGGCTCCTCCGATCCGTACGATCAGCCGGGCCACGTTCTCGGCGCCGGGCTCCTCGGCGGGCACCTCCTGAGGCTCCGGCAGGAACTCCAGCGCGGCCGGTCCCAGCCGGGCCAGCGAGCGTACGTGTTCGTCGTCGGCCGGCGGGAACAGTGACGCCGTGCTGCGCCGGACCCGGTCCCGTACCGCTCCGTCCAGCCAGGTCGCGTGCCCGGCGCACAGGGCGGCGAGGACGTGGAGGCCGGTGCGTTCGATCGTCCCGGTCGCCTGCTGCTGACCCGCGTCCAGCAGCCCTGTCACCAGCGCGGCCAGCTCCCGCCGTCCGCAATGCCCCGCCGCCAGCAGGACCACGTCCTGCCAGGACTCCTCGCCGGCGTGGCGCAGCAGCTCGCCCAGGTGCTCGTCCTCGACGAGTTCCTTCGCGGCCAGATAGTCCTGGAAGGTGCGGTGGATGAACTGGTAGGTGTCGTCCCCGTGTTCCTGGAGCAGGCCGCTGCGGTTGAGCAGATGGGTGAGGATCTTCTCCGGCGGGCCCTGGACGCTGACCCGTTCCATTCCGGTCAGGGCGCGGCGGAGCTGGCGCAGGGCCTGGGGCCGGGTGAACTCCGACTGGCCCTCCCGGACCAGCCACACGGCGATCCGCTGGAGGAGCTGGGTGGATTCCTCGACGTCCAGGTCGATGCCCTCGGGGCTCCCCATCCGGCGTCGGTCGTCCCGGTGGCCGAGCAGCATCTCCAGGGCCGAGCGGTACAGCTGCCAGCGGGTTTCCGGCAGGAAGCCGTCGCGGCGGCGGTGCAGGGCGCAGATCACCGCGCAGAGCAGCGGCGTACGGGCCAGGTCACGGAGCGTGGGGTTCTGGGCGAACTGGTGGGAGAGGTCGCGCTCCAGTCCGTCCAGCCGCTCGGCGTCGTCCTCCTCCGACAGCCGGGCCGCCCGGTGCCAGGAAGCCACGAAGGACTGGATGTCCTCGTTCCGCATCGGCAGCAGCCGCAGTTCCGCGAAGTCCTCGGAGCGCAGCCAGTCCGCCTCGACGGCGAGCGGCCGTACGGTCACGACGCACCGGGTGTCCGGGAAGCGGGCCAGGAGCTGCGAGAGCCAGGAATGGGCCTGCTCGCGCTCCTCCGGAGGTACCTCGTCCAGGCCGTCCACGAGCAGTAACGCCCGCCCCGAGGCCAGAACCCGGCCCGCCCACCCCTCCGGGGCCGTGTCGATCGGCAGGTCCGCCGCGGTGGACAGCTCGGCCGGGCCCGGGAACGTCACCCCACGGGCCCGCAGGGTGCGCAGGGGCACTACAAAGGGGACCAGGCCGTTGAGCGGGGCCAGCGCGTCCCCCAGCGTGCGGGCCGAGGCGTGGGCGGCCAGCCACCACAGCAGCGTCGTCTTGCCCGCACCCGCATCGCCACGGAGCAGCACCCGGGGGCGATCGGCGAGAAGGTCGTCGATGCGCCGGGGGAGGGGCGGGCCCGGGGCGGCCCGGTCCTGGGCCTGGGCCTCCAGGCTCAGATACGCCGTGTCCAGGTCCCATTCCCGGTCGTGGCGGCTCAGCTCGTCCAGGCCGAAGATCTTCGTACGGCGGTACGCGACGCCGAGCGCCTGCGCGTACTCCGTCTCGTACCGCAGGTCACGCGGGAAGCTGCCGTGGACGCGTTCCTCGCGCAGCTCGACCCCGGCCCGTCGGCAGACCAGCCGGAAGGGCTTCGCGGCGAGGACCGGCCCCAGCGGCACGCACTCGACCCGGCGGCCGTCGCGTTGCCGGGCCACCTGGCGGGCCACGCCCAGCAGCACGTCCCCCATGAAGACCGGCCCGCCGGAGAGCCCCGACAGGGCGGCCGACTCGTCGTCCGGGCGGGCGGCGGGCGGGCCGTCCAGATCGCAGACCAGCAGGTTGCGGACCTGGCCCGCCACGGGCAGGACCGTCGCCGTGTACTGGTCCGCCTCCAGGCGCCGGTCGGGGCCGTAACGCTGGACGCGGGGGAAGCCGGTGATCTCGCAGCCGGGAATCGCCTGGCGGGTGTCGATCACGCCGAGCCGCACGGGCGGGGCGGCCCGCACCGGTTCGACGGCCTCCAGCAGGGCGACGTCCAGTTGGTAGTCGATCCAGGCGACGGTGGCCCGTATCCGGTCCGGGCGGGCGGGGTGGGCGATGTGGACGGAGCCCGACTTGACCACGTGGGCGCAGGTCAGGACGAGGCGATCGGTGATCATTACGCCGCTGCCCTGCTGGATCGCGGAGACGACGACCGTACGGTCGGCCAGGTGCACCGAGGTCACCGCTGCCCGGCCCCGCCGAACCCCGCAGTCGACCCGTCGTCCTCGGTCCCGATCTCCCACGCCTCGCCCGTCGCCGCGTTGCGCGGAGTCAGGGTGAAAGCCACCTTGTGCGTGCGGCCCGTGGTGCGGGCGGCGTCCGCGCCGGCCTCGACCACCCAGGCTTTCACCTTGCCGCCCGCCTTGGCCTCCCGGCGCAGTTCGAGGGTGAACTCCATCTGGATGTCGCCGACCGCGAAGGACACCGGGTGGTCCGTGGCCCGGGTCGCCGCGTCGATGAGCTGGTTACGGATGGACGCGACGGCGTCCGCGAGCTCGATGCCGTCCAGTGCGTGGGTGTTCTCGGCCGTCATGGGACCCCCCGGGGTGCGGTGCCGCTTTCCCGTCAGCGTAGTGAAGTAGCGGGCCGAAGGTCCCGAAACGGAAGGACCAAGGTCCCACCGGCGGTGACAAGGCGCACAGCCCGAAACAGGCCTACTACCCGGGCCAGTAGAAAGGGCCGTGATCGGCCTCGGGACCTTCGGCCCGGCGTCGGCAGGCCCTTCCGAGGTTCTGGGCGATACAACCGTTTCGCGGTGCCATGTCCGGAAAAGGCCCCATGGAACAGGCGTTAAACGCCTTTCGCGCGAAGGATTTCGTCGCCCGCGCCGACCCCTTGCGGAGGGACAACCTCGGTCAATTCCCCCCGCCCTCTCTACGGCTTTTCTTCGTAGATGGGGTGTTTGAGCATCGGCCGGGGTGCGGGTTACCAAGGTTGAGCAAGCCCGGACAGCACGCCGGGTCCACTCACCTTCGGAGGACTTCCTCGTATGAAGCGCGCAACGAACCAGCACACCATCCGCCCGTCCGCCTTCCGCGTCCGTGGCGCCGTCCTGGCCGCCGGCCTGGGGGCGTCCGTGGTGCTGGGTGCCGGAACGGCGTTCGCCTCCAGCGGCACCGCCGCCGCTGCCCCCCTTGCCGCGAGCACGACCGCCGACTCGGTCGCCCAGCAGGCGGCCGCGCAGGCCAAGGCCGCGGACGCGGCGAAGAAGACGGCCGCGAAGAAGGCCTCCGACGCCAAGAAGAAGGCCGAGGACAAGAAGAAGGCCGCGAAGAAGAACGCCGCCTCCTGGAAGACCCCGGTCAAGAAGTACAAGCTGACCGCCAGCTACGGCACCGGCGGCGCCCGCTGGGCCGCCAAGCACTCCGGCCAGGACTTCGCCGTGCCGATCGGCACCACGGTCACGGCCGCCCACACCGGCACCGTCGTGAAGGCCGGCCCGAACGGCGCCGGTGACGGCCCCGCGTACGGCAACGCCATCGTGATCAAGCACTCCAACGGCAAGTACTCGCAGTACGCGCACCTGTCGAAGGTCAACGTGAAGATCGGCGAGAAGGTCAAGACGGGCGAGAAGATCGCGCTGTCCGGCAACACCGGAAACTCCAGCGGCCCGCACCTGCACTTCGAGATCCGCACCACCCCGAACTACGGCTCGGCGCTGAACCCGGCCGCGTTCCTCCGCTCGGTGCACGTCTCCATCTGATCCGGCCGGCGTAACCGCGCGGACACCGGCCGGAGACCAGGCGCCCAGCGCCGCACGGCACCCGGCGGCCGCGCAGCACAACCGAAGAGCGTTCAGTGGACCCGTTACACCCCGGTACCCGGGGCGTGCGCCCGGGTCACCCGACCGACGGCGACGTCGAGGACAGCCTCACGGCTCACTCCTCGGGGTCGCCGTCGGCGTTTCTCCGTCGACCCTCGGGGTTGCCGTCGGCGTTCCCGCAGGACCAGCAGGTGTGCCGGTCAGTCCGACGCCTGCCGCTGGTCCGCCATCCGCAGTACCGGGAAGCTCCCCGTCACCGTCGGCGCGTGCTCCGGCAGCCACAGCACCGCGATCGCCCCGCCCGTGCCCTCCGCCGCACCCGAGGGCGCCGCGTTGCGGAAGGTCAGCCGGGCCCCCAGCACCCGCGCCTGGCCCGCCGCGATCGTCAGGCCGAGACCGTGCCCGTGCCCGGCCCGGTCCATGGAGCCCGTACGGAACCGGCTCGGCCCGTCCCGCAGCAGCTCCTCCGGGAACCCCGGACCGTGGTCGCGGACCCGGACCACCCGGCCCTCGACCGAGACCTCCACCGGGGTCGAGCCGTGCTTGGCGGCGTTCCCGAGCAGATTGCCGAGGATGCGCTCCAGCCGGCGCGGATCGGTGGAGACCCACGACTCATGGATCACCCGCACGGTCACATCGGGGTCCAGCAGCCCGATCCGCCGACTGACGAACTCGCCGAGCGGCAGCTCCTGCAGCTCCGCCCGCTCCGAGGCGCTGTCCAGGCGCGCCACCTCCAGCACGTCCTCGACCAGCGTCCGCATGGCCTGGGCCCGGTCCCGTACCAGCTCGGTGGGGCGGCCCGGCGGCAGCAGCTCGGCCGCCGTGAGCAGCCCGGTCACCGGGGTACGCAGCTCGTGGGCGATGTCCGCGGTGACCCGGCGCTCCGCCTCGATCCGCTCGTTCAGCGCGTCGGTCAGCGCGTCGACCGCCCGCGCCAGCTCGTCCGTCTCGTCGCGGACGACCCCGCCGACCGCCTCCCTGACCCGTACGTCCGTCTGCCCCTGGGCGACCCGGCCCGCCGCGGCCGCCGCCTTGCGCAGCCGGCGCGAGAGCTGGCCGCCGATGAGGACCCCGAGCGCGCAGCCGCCGAAGACCACCGAGACCGAGCCGATGATCAGGGCCCGGTCCAGGTCGTCCATGATCGTGGCGGAGCGGTCCGCGAACCGGGTGTGCAGCGAGAGCACGTCGCCGTTGGCCAGCGGCACGGCCGCCCAGACCTCGGGAACCCCGTCGGCCCTCTGTTCCACATGGGTGGCCCGGCGGTCCTTGCGGACCTCCTCGCGCAGGGTCGGCGGGATCGTCGGGTCGTTGAGCTTCGCCCCGAACTTCGGCCCGCCCTTCTGCATGCTCGTCGCCTCGTAGAAGCGCTGGGCGCCCAGCAGCCGCTCCAGCTGCACCTCGCGGGCGTTCTCGATCATCGAGACACGGGCGGCGTTGTGCACCACGAGGCTCAGCGCCACCGCGATGAGCGCGCCGACCGCCGCGATGGCGATGCTGATCTTCCAGCGGACACCGGTCCGCAGGGCCAGCCGCTTCATGGGCCCACCACCGGCCGCTCCACCTGTGCCCGTCCCGGCCGCTCCGTCTGTGGCCCCCTCAGCCGCACCTGTGGCCGCCTCAGCCGCACCTGTGGCCGCTTCATCCGCGCAGCTTGTAGCCGAAGCCACGGACCGTGTCGATCCGGTCCTGGCCGATCTTGGTGCGCAGCCGCTGGACGTGGACGTCCACGACCCGGGTGTCACCGCCCCAGCCGTAGTCCCAGACCCGCTCCAGCAGCTTGTCGCGGGACAGGACCGTTCCCGGCGCGGACGAGAACTCCAGCAGCAGCCGCATCTCGGTGGGCGTCAGCGCCACCTGCTCACCGGCGCGCCGCACCTCCATGCCGTCCGTGTCGACCTCCAGATCACCGAAGACCAGCACCCCGCCGAGCGCCTCGTCGTCCCCCTCCGTACCGCCCGGCCCCACGCCGTCCGGCCCGGCCGCGTGGCCGAAGCGGCGCAGCACCGCCCGGATACGGGCGACCAGGACCGCCCCGTCGAAGGGCTTGGTGACGTAGTCGTCGGCTCCGGCCTCCAGGCCGAGCACCACGTCGATCGAGTCGGCCCGCGCGGAGAGCATGATCACCGGTACGGTCGACTCGTCCCGGATACGGCGGCACAGGCTGACCCCGTCCAGGCCCGGCACCATCACGTCGAGCAGGGCGATGTCCGGCCGGTCGGCGCGGAACGCCTCAAGGCCGGAGAGCCCGTCGGGCATCGCGGTGACCGTGAAACCGACCCGCTCCAGGGCGAGCTGGGTGGCCTCGCGGATGACGTCGTCGTCCTCGACGAAGAGGACGTGGGTCTCGGCCATGGGGCTGCTTCTCGCTTTCCGTTCCCGCCCGGTTCCACCGGCGCGCCTTCGTTCCCGCCCGGTTCCACCGACGCGCCTTCGTTCCTGCCCGGCGCCGGCTCCCCGCCCGGTGTCAGTCCTGTCCGGCTCCGGGCGGGGAGCCCGCCCGTGTCAGTTCCTGTCCGGCTCCGCCGGTTCGTCCGCCGGATCCGGTTCCACCGGCTCCGACTGCACGGGCAGGTCGCCGTCCGTGCCCTCGACGGCACGGCTGAAGTCGTTGTGCACGCGGTCGTGCTCGGTGAAGCGGTCGCTCGCCCAACGGTAGGTGACCACCTCCGAGCCGGAGGGGGAGGCCAGCGGATCCTTCGACCCGTAGACCTGGGTCGTCACCACCAGGTCGCCCCGGTCGATCGTTCCGTAGACGGCGGGGACCTCGGCCGCGAAGACGTTCTTGTACGAGCCGTCGTCGTCCGCCCGGTACACATACGTTCCGACGCTCACCGAGTCGGCGCAGTTCATCACGTTGACCACTACGTCGGCAGACCGGCCGCCGGTCATCGACCCGTAGGAGGTGTCGACCGGATAGGCCTTGCCCGCGCAGGGCTTGAGCCCCTCCCGGACGCGTTCGCCCACCTTGGGGTCGCTCTTGAGGAGCCGTACGGCATCGACCCGCCGGACGGCCGGGGTCGTGCCGGAGGGGCTGGGCTGCTGGGTGATCTGGGCGACCGGCTGACTGCCGGCGGGGCCCTCGTCCCGGGTGCCGGTGCCGCCCGTGGAGCAGCCGACGCCGAACAGCCCGAAGGCGACGAGTCCGGCCAAGGCCGTGCAACCCGCCGCCATACCGCCCCGGAATCTCCGCGACCGGCCCGATCTCCCCGGCCCGTCGCCGTCGCCGGGGCCCCCGGGGCCCCCGGGGCCGCTCGGGGGCGAGCCGTTCCCGGAGCCGTTTCCTGAGCCGCTCAGGGAAGACTGGCTCAGGGAAGACTGGCTCAGGGAAGACCGGCTCAGGGAAGACCGGCTCGGGGACGAGTCGCCCCCGGAAGGGCTGCCGTGGACGTCGCCCCCGAAGCCGCCGCCCCCACCGCTGCTGCTGCCACTCAGGCCGCGCACCGCTCCATCCCCCGCTCGTCGTGACGCCCGTTCCGCTGCGCCGGTGTGTGCGCCCCCGGCCCCGGCACCGCCGTGAGCGGCGACCGCTGGGCGGGGACACGGGCGGAGGCGGCCGGCGCCGCGCTCCGGTGGCCCCCGGTCTCCCGGGCCACCGCCTCGCGGCTGTCCAGCTCACGGCTCTCCAGCTCCTGGCGCAGCCGCGCCAGGGCCCGGTGCAGCGTGCTCTTGACCGTACCGGCCGACATGCCGAGCGCCGCGGCCGTCTCCTCCGTGCTCATCTGCTCCCAGTGTCGCAGCACGACGACGCTGCGCTGCTTCGGAGCCAGAATGCCCAGGATGTCCATCAGCAGGGCGCGGTCGGCGCGCTGCTCGCTGCCGTCCTCGACGCTCGCGTCGGGCAGCTGCTCGGTCGGGACCTCTTCGAGCTTGCGCGCCCGCCACCACTCCGTACGGGTGTTGATCATGACGCGGCGCAGATAGGCGTCGGCCAGCGACTTGTCGGCGATGCCGTCCCAGCGGCCGTACGTGCGCACCAGGGCGGTCTGCAGCAGGTCCTGGGCGTCCACCGGGTCCGGGACCAGACGACGCGCGCTGCGCAGCAGCGCGTCCTGCCGTGTGCGTACGTAGTCCTCGAACGCGAGCACCTCGCCCTGCGCCATGACAACCGCCTCCGTCCCCGATGAATCCCCGTGTTCACTGCTGTCGGAGACGCTACGGAGGCGTTGTCACGGCGATGTGCGGAGCAGCCGTAGGCCGGTGCACGGCTGCCCATCGGTTGTGTAACAGCGGGGCCGGGGCCCCGGGAACTCCGGCGGGATCAGGTCAGCGGCAGCCGGTACCGCCCGTCGGCCAGCGGCTCGACGAGCCCGTCCGCCACCAGCCCGTCCAGCGCCCGGGCCCGCTGCACCGGCTCCTCCCACACCGCGTCCAGCGCGGCCTGCGGTACGGGGTTCAGCGCGTCCCGCAACACCGCCAGCAGCCGCCCGCGCACCTGGCGGTCGGTCCCGGCGTACGTCTGGCCCTTGCGCGGCGGCCCTTCGTGCGCGGGCTTCCCGGCCAGCCGCCAGGCACACCGCGAGGCGATCGGGCACCGGTCGCAGTCCTCGTTGCGCGCGGTGCACACGAGGGCGCCCAGCTCCATCGTGGCCGCCGCCCAGCGCGCCGCCCGCTCGTCCTCCTCGGGCAGCAGCGCCCGGGCGAGCTTGCGCTCGGCGGCCGTCGTCGCGTTCGGCGGGTACTGGACGCCGGTCGCGGCGCGGGCGAACACCCGGCGGACGTTCGTGTCGAGCACCGCGTGCCGCTGTCCGTACGCGAACGAGGCCACGGCCGCCGCCGTGTACTCGCCGATCCCGGGCAGCGCCAGCAGCTGGGCGTGCTCGCTCGGCACATCGCCGCCGTGCCGTTCCGTTATCGCCTGCGCTGCCCCGTGCAGCCGCAGGGCGCGGCGCGGATAACCGAGCCGGCCCCAGGCGCGGACCGCCTCACCGGGCGCCTCGGCGGCCAGGTCGGCGGGGCGGGGCCAGCGGGCGAGCCACTGTTCGTACACCGGGAGGACCCGGCTCACCGGGGTCTGCTGCAGCATGAACTCGCTGACCATCACGCCCCAGGCGCCCGCTTCGGGGCGGCGCCAGGGCAGATCGCGGGCATGCTGCTCGAACCACCCGATGACGGGGGTGTGGAGTGAGGCGGCGGCGGGGGGCGTCTGGGGTGAAGTCGAAGTCAAGGCAGTCATGGCACTGACGATCCTGGCACGGAAGGCGGGGCGGGCGTCACGGGCGCGGGGGTGTCGGCCCGCGCGGCGGCCCAGGAGGTGACAACGCCACCCGTTCTGTCCCCTGTGACCGGCTCGCGACGCCCCTCCCGTGATGATGATCGGCAAAACTTGTGAGCGGAGCGGCGGGTGGGGCCGGAGTCGGCCCGGATCTCTCGTAGAGTTCGGGCCGTGGGATCTATGCGCAATCCGGTCGGTCCGCTTCCCTCCAGCATCTACTGGCGACGAAGGGCGGTAGCGGGACTTCTGGTTGCGCTGCTCGCCGTGTTGATCGCCTGGGCGGTGACGTCCGGAGGTGGTGGAGGCAGCCGCGACGACGGCAAGCCCGGCGGCTCCGACCCGGTCGAGTCGATCACCCCCGGTCCTGGCAGCTCCGGTCCCGCGATCAGCCAACAGCCGGGCGGCCGCGACGAGTCGGACGACGAGGAGGGCTCCGGCGGGTCGGGCGGCTCCGACGGCTCCGGTGAGTCCTCCGGCGGCGAGGGCGACGGCGGTTCGTCCGACGAGGCGTCAACAGGCGCTACGGGCACGGGTGATGCGGACTCCTCCGGTGCGGGTTCGGCCGGATCGGGCGGCGGCGGCACGGCGGGCCAGCAGGTCCCGGCGGGCTCCCCGCTCCCCGAGTGCAAGCCGGCGGCGGTGCAGTTGAGCCTGCGGACGAAGGTCAGTTACGGCCCCGACGACAAGCCGAAGTTCGAACTGATCGCGAAGAACACGTCGTCGGCGGCGTGCAAGGCGGACTTCGGGCCGAAGAGCGCGGTGCTCACGGTGACGGAGGCGGGCGGCGAGGACGACGACCCGATCTGGTCCTCGAAGGACTGCCCCGCGGAGGCCGGTCCGCTGTTCCTGAAGGTCCCGGCGGGTGCGACGGTGATCCACACGGTGGACTGGAACCGGGCCCTGTCCGGGCCGGGCTGTGCGACGCCGCCGGCGGGGAAGGCGGGCCCGGGAACGTACCTCCTGGAGGCGAAGGCCCCCGGCGAACCGATCCAACGAGCCTCCTTCGTCCTGGCCAAGGACTGACGGACCCGCGCCCAGCCGCCCCGGCGACCACTCAAGCCGGTCCGGCGTTGAGGACGGAACCTTCCAGTCGGGCGGGCGGTGCACTCATGGGGTCGGGTGGGCCCGTGATCCCAGCCGGTCCGGCGTTTGAGGACGGAACCGTCCATTCGGGCGGGCGGTGCGCCCACGGGCTGGGGCGGGCCCGTGATCCCAGCCGGTCCGGCGTTTGAGGACGGAACCGTTCAGTCGGGCGGGCGGTGCACTCATGGGGTCGGGTGGGCCCGCGATCCCAGCCGGTCCGGCGTTTGAGGACGGAACCGTCCAGTCGGGCGGGCGGTGCGCCCACGGGCTGGGGCGGGCCCGTGATCCCAGCCGGTCCGGCGTTTGAGGACGGAACCGTCCAGTCGGGCGGGCGGTGCACTCATGGGGTCGGGTGGGCCCGTGATCCCAGCCGGTCCGGCGTTTGAGGACGGAACCGTTCAGGGGGACGAGCGAGGCACCTACGGGCCGGGCCAGCCCGTGTGGGCACGGTTCACCCAAGCCCGGGGTTCCGTCCTCAATCGCCGGACGGGCTGGAGGTGGTCCGGGCTCAGCCCTCAAGTGCCGGACGGGCTGGAGGTGGTCCGGGCTCAGCCCTCAAGTGCCGGACGGGCGGGAAGCGGCGCGGCCAGACCTCAGACGTACCGCTCCAGGATCGACGACTCCGCCAACCGCGAAAGCCCCTCCCGCACGCTCCGCGCCCGCGCCTCGCCCACCCCGTCCACCGTCTGGAGATCGTCCACGCTCGCAGCCAGCAGCTTCTGCAGACCGCCGAAATGCTCCACCAGCCGCTCGATGATCGCCCCCGGCAGCCGCGGCACCTTCGCCAGCAGCCGGAACCCCCGCGGCGACACCGCGGAGTCCAGTGTCTCCGGCGAGCCGCTGTACCCCAGCGCCCGCGCCACCACCGGCAGCTCCAGCAGCTCCGTGTGGCTCAGCGCGTCCAGCTCCGTCAGCGCCTCCGCCACCGTGCGTGACCGTTTCGCCGTCGGCTCGGGCACGTAGTCCCGGACCACCAGCTCCCGCTCCGGCTCCACACCCGCGATCAGCTCGTCCAGCTGGAGCGACAGCAGCCGTCCATCGGTCCCGAGCTCGACCACGTACTCCGCGATCTCCGTCGCGATCCGCCGCACCATCTCAAGACGCTGCGCCACCGCCGTCACGTCCCGCACGGTGACCAGGTCCTCGATCTCCAGCGCGGACAGCGTGCCCGCCACCTCGTCGAGGCGGAGCTTGTACCGCTCCAGCGTGGCGAGCGCCTGATTGGCCCGGGACAGGATCGCGGAGGACTCCTCCAGGACCCGCCGCTCCCCGTCCACGTACAGCGCGATCAGCCGCATCGACTGGGAGACCGAGACGACGGGGAAGCCGCACGCCTTGGAGACCCGGTCCGCCGTCCGGTGCCGGGTGCCCGTCTCCTCCGTGTGGATCGAGGCGTCCGGCACCAGCTGCACACCGGCCCGCAGGATCTTGGTCATGTCCTTGTCCAGGATCAGCGCCCCGTCGAGCTTGCACAGCTCGCGCAGGCGCGTCGCCGTGAACTCCACGTCCAGCACGAATCCGCCGGTGCACATCGACTCGACGGTCTTGTCCATGCCCAGCACGATCAGCCCGCCGGTATTGCCGCGGAGAATGCGCTCCAGGCCGTCCCGCAGGGCCATACCGGGCGCGACCGCGCTCAACGAGGCGCGCATCAGCGCCTCGTTGCCGGTGCCTTGGCCGGACTTTCCGGGCGTCGTCGCCCGGTCGTTGGCTGCCACTGCACTCCTCCGGTCACAGGTTTGCGGTGCCCTTGCGTCCCCCATGCCGTGTCCACGGGCGGGCGAGACCAGGGCAAAGTCTACCGGCGCGCGTTGTCTTCCTGACGAGGCTGCGGCGCCTCTTGGCGAGACCGGCGCGGGAGGACCCGCAGAGCGTCGCCCATGTCGGCGACTTCCGTGACCTTCATACCGGCCGGGACCTTCCCCGGATCGGTCGGGACCAGGGCGTGGGTGAAGCCCAGACGGTGTGCCTCGGCCAGTCGCCGCTGCACCCCGGTGACCCTCCTGACCTCGCCCGCGAGCCCCACCTCACCGATCGCGACCAGGTTCTTCGGGAGCGGGGTGTCGCTGGCCGCGCTGGCCAGCGCGAGCGCGATCGCCAGGTCGGCGGCGGGCTCGGTGAGCTTCACGCCGCCCACCGTCGCGCTGTAGATGTCCCGCTTGCCGAGCGCGCTGATCCGGCCCCGCTGCTCCAGCACGGCGAGCATCATCGAGACCCGGGAGGTCTCCAGACCGGAGGTCGTGCGCCGGGGCGAGGGGATCTGCGAATCGACGGTGAGCGCCTGCACCTCGGCGACCAGGGGCCGCTTGCCCTCCAGCGTCACGGTGAGGCAGGTGCCCGGCACCGCCACGTCGCGGCGGGTCAGGAACAGGCCCGAGGGGTCGGCGAGGCCCGTGATGCCCTCGTCGTGCAGCTCGAAGCAGCCGACCTCGTCGGTCGCCCCGTAACGGTTCTTGACGCCGCGCACCAGCCGCAGCCGGGCGTGCCGGTCGCCCTCGAAGGACAGCACCACGTCGACCAGGTGCTCCAGCAGCCGGGGCCCGGCGATCGCGCCGTCCTTCGTGACGTGGCCGACCAGCAGCGTGGCCATGCCGCGCTCCTTGGACGCCCGGATCAGCGCCCCGGCCACCTCCCGGACCTGCGCCATCCCGCCGGGCGCGCCGTCGATCTCGGGCGAGGCGACCGTCTGCACCGAGTCCAGGACGAGCAGGGACGGCTTCACCGCGTCCAGATGGCCGAGCACCGCCGACAGATCGGTCTCCGCCGCGAGGTAGAGGTGGTCGTTGATCGCCTTGATCCGGTCCGCCCGCAGCCGGACCTGGCTCGCGGACTCCTCGGCGGTCACATAGAGCGTGCGGTGGTCGTCGCTCGCCGCCTTGGCCGCCACGTCCAGCAGCAGCGTCGACTTGCCGACACCCGGCTCGCCCGCCAGCAGCACGACAGCGCCCGGCACGAGCCCGCCGCCCAGCACCCGGTCCAGCTCGCCGACGCCGGTCGAGCGGGCGGTGGCCGTCCTGCTGTCGACCTGGCCGATCGGCAGGGCGGCGGTGGAGACCCGGCCGGCCGCGGTGGTGCGCACGGCCGGGGCGCCGCCGAACTCCTCGACCGTCCCCCACGCCTGGCACTCGGGGCAACGGCCGAGCCATTTGGCGGTGGTCCAGCCGCATTCGGTGCAGCGGTAGGACGGCCGGTCCTTCGCGGATTTCGTACGGGCAGCCATGGCGTCACCGTATAGGTGGGGTACGACAACGCCGCCCCCGCGGTCGGCGCGCACCGCCCCTCCGCGCGCAGGGCGCACGGAAGCACTCCGCAGCATCCCGGAGTGATCCGGAGTGCTACGGACGGAATCCGTGATCTCTGTCCTCTTTCACGACTCTTTCGAGCGATACATTCACCCGTAAGGATTAAATGTGCTCAAGGGGCACTTGAGGCATGAGCTCCGTTGCCTACGGTCGCCGGGTGACGAGCAGCAGGCTGGAGACCCCGACGCACACCACCGGCGCACACCGGGCGCACCGCCGAGGAACCGACGCCCCGGCACAGCGACCGCCCGCACGTTACGAGCCGTATCTCGACGGCCTCTTCACGTACTGCCTCTCCGTGCTCTGCGATCACGACGCGGCCACCGAGGCGCTCGGCGCCGTCCTGGCGATCGCGGACCGGCAGGACTCCCGCGGCCCCGCGGCCGAGGAGGAACGTAAATCCTGGCTGTACGCGCTGGCCCGGTGGGCCTGCCTGCGGGCGCTCACCGAGCGCAGACGCGGCCGCCAGGCCCACCGCAGAGCCTCGGGAACGATCAAGCCGCCCCGCACGGCCAAGGCACCCGAGAGCCGTACTGCCAGGGCCGCCGGAGTCGGTCCGGCCGAGACGCCCGAGGCCGGTACGGCCATGGCCCCCGGGCCCGGCAAGGGGGCGCACACCACCCGGCGCACGCCGGAGCACACCCCGCCCGCCGGCCCCGCGACCCCCTCCACCCCCGAGGACGCCACCACGCCCGCCGCCGCCGAGTCACCGGCCGCCGAGGCCCGCCGCCGGGAGCTCGCCACGCTCGCCTGGCCCGAGGCCGCCGGCACCACCCCGGAGCAGCGCGAAGCCCTCGAACTTGCCGTACGCCACCGGCTCACCCCGCGCGCCGTCGCCGCCGTGCTCGGTCTGGAGCCGGCCACCGCCCGGGAACTGCTCGCCGCCGCGGCCTGCGAGGTGGAGCGCACCCGCGCGGCCCTCGCCGTCGTCGAGGCAGGCGACTGCCCCACCGTCGCCCGGCTCACCGGCGACCACCAGGTGCTGCTCTCCGCCGCCCTGCGCCGCGAGCTCGTCCGGCACGTCGACGACTGCCCCCGCTGCCGTCGCGCCGCCGAACGGGCCGACGCCGCGGGCCCCTGGCCCGGAGCGGCCCTGGCCCCGGTCGCCGCCCTGCCCGTCGTGGAGGCCCCCCGCCCCTCCGTGTACGTCGCCATGGCCCAGGCCCACCGTTCCCGCGCCGCGGGACCGCGCTTCGACCGGGCCGGGTATCCGCTCGACCCCAAGGACCAGGCCGCCCGCCGGGACCGGCTGCGCGCCCGGGTCGTGACGACCACGGTGGTCGCGACGGTGGTCGCCGCCCCGGTGATCGCCCTGTGGGCCGCGTACCGGGGAGCGCCGCAGACCGGCGAGGGCCACGACGGCACCTCGGTCACCGCCACCGAGGTGGACGGCGCGGGCGGCATGAGCGGCGACCCGTACGACCCCGAGAACACCGGCAACGGCCGCCCCGGCAACCGCTTCGGCGCCCGCGTCCCGGACGTCACCGCCGAGGTCGTCAGCACCGGCGGCGCGCATCACGGCGACGCCCGGCTGACGGTGACGGCCCGCACCTCCGGGGCCGTCACGACGATCACGCTGACCAACCCCGGCCGGGAAGCGGTCGGCTGGTCGGCGGCGACGGACGCCCCGTGGCTGCGCATCAGCCGTACGTCGGGCACGCTCCCGGCCGGGCAGTCCACCACGATCGCGGTCTCGGTGATCCGGGACGCGCAGCCGGCCGGGCCGTGGCGGGCCCGGATCTCGCTGGCCCCCTCGGGCTCCGCCGTGCTCATCGACGGCCACGGGGCCACCGCCCCGACCACGGGCGGCCCGCGCCCCACCCGCCCCGGAACGGAATCGCCCCGCCCCACGGACCCGGGCCCCACGGACCCCGGCCCGACCGACCCCGGCCCGACGGATCCCGGCCCCACCGATCCGGGCCCGACCGACCCCGGCCCCACCGACCCGGGCCCGACCGACCCACCGGACCCGCCGGACCCGACCGATCCGCCCGACCCCACGGACCCGCCCGACCCGTCGCCGGACCCGACCGACCCGAGCCCCACGGACCCGGCCCCGACCGACCCCGGCCCCTCCGACCCGGACCCGACGGGCTGAGGACAACGGACGACGGGCTGAGGACAGAGGACAGACGACGGGGCCCGGCGTCAGGCCCCCGCAGGCCTCGGGGCCCGGCGACGCCCATGGCGTCCCCGGCCCCCGGGCGGCCTCAGCGCTTCTTCTTCTCCGCGAGCAGCGGCGGGTCCGCCGGATGCGGGGCCATCGGCAGCAGCGAGGACAGCCGCTCCTCGCACAGCTCGACCAGCCGGTCGTAGCCCTCCTTGCCCATCAGCTCGATCAGCTCCGGACGGTAGGACACGTACACCGGGTCACCGGCGCCGTGCGCCGAGGTGGCCGAGGTGCACCACCAGTGCAGGTCGTGGCCGCCCGGGCCCCAGCCCCGGCGGTCGTACTCCCCGATCGTCACCTGGAGCACCCGGGTGTCGTCGGGCCGGTCGATCCAGTCGTACGTCCGCCGCACCGGCAGCTGCCAGCACACGTCCGGCTTGGTCTCCAGGGGCTCCTTGCCCTCCCGCAGCGCCAGGATGTGCAGCGAGCAACCAGCCCCGGCGGCGAACCCCGGCCGGTTCTGGAAGATGCAGGAGCCCTCCCATCGGCGCGTCTGGCGCTCCCCGTCCTCGTCGACGCCGTCCCAGCCCGTCTCCGTACCGACGTCGTGGAACTGCCACAGCTCGGGGGTGAGCCGTGCCACGTTCTCGGCGACCCGCTTCTCGTCGTCCTCGTCGGAGAAGTGCGCGCCCAGCGTGCAGCAGCCGTCGTCGGCGCGGCCCGCCTGGATGCCCTGGCAGCCGCTGCCGAAAATGCAGGTCCAGCGGGACGTGAGCCAGGTCAGATCGCAGCGGAAGACCTGTTCGCCGTCGGCCGGGTCGGGGAACTCCACCCAGGCCCGGGCGAAGTCGATGCCCTTCTCGTCGGACGGGTCCGGTCCGTTCGCCTCCGGCTGTGACGCCTGCTTGTTCGACTTCGGCTTCTTCGCGGCTTTGTCCTGCTTAGCCTTTTTCGTCTTTGGCACGCGCCCAGAGTAAGTCCGATGGCGCAGTAGCGTTCCCGTATGAGACTCGGAGTCCTCGACGTGGGATCGAACACGGTTCATCTGCTGGTGGTAGACGCCCACCCCGGCGCCCGCCCGCTGCCCGCGCACTCGCACAAGGCCGAACTCCGGCTCGCCGAACTGCTCGACGAGACCGGCGCGATCGGGCCGGTCGGCATCGACCGGCTCGTGACGACCATCGCCGGCGCCCTCCAGGCAGCCGAGGACAAGGGGTGCGAGGACGTGCTGCCGTTCGCCACCTCGGCGGTGCGCGAGGCGACCAACGCGGACCAGGTGCTGGAGCGCGTACGGCTGGAGACCGGCGTCGACCTCGCCGTCCTCAGCGGCGAGGAGGAGGCCCGGCTGACCTTCCTGGCCGCCCGCCGCTGGTTCGGCTGGTCCGCGGGGAAGCTGCTGGTCCTGGACATCGGCGGCGGATCCCTGGAGATCGCCTTCGGCATCGACGAGGAGCCCGACACCGCCGTCTCTCTGCCGCTCGGTGCCGGCCGCCTCACCGGCGCCTGGCTGCCGGACGACCCGGCCGACCCCGAGCAGGTCAGGGCGTTGCGCCGGCATGTACGGGCCAGCATCGCGCGGTCGGTCGGCGAATTCAGCCGGGCCGGCCGCCCCGACCACGTCGTCGCCACCTCCAAGACCTTCAAGCAGCTCGCCAGGATCGCCGGAGCCGCCCGCTCCACCGAGGGCCTGTACGTCCAGCGCTCGCTGAGCCGCAAGGCCCTGGAGGACTGGGTGCCCAAGCTGGCGGCGATGACCGTCGCGGAGCGCGGCCGCCTCCCCGGGGTCTCCGAGGGCCGGGCCGCGCAACTGCTCGCCGGTGCGCTGGTGGCCGAGGGCGCGATGGACCTGTTCGGCGTCGAGGAGCTGGAGATCTGCCCCTGGGCCCTGCGCGAGGGCGTCATCCTGCGCCGCCTGGACCACCTCCCGGCAGAACGGGCCGCCCTGCCCGGATGAGACGAGGCGAGGTGAGGCGGGACCGTACCGGACGCGCCGCGTCGGTGACGTACGGTCACAGGCCCATGGCCCTGATCACTTTCGGCCAGGACCCACTCGGAGTGGCGCATCACTGCCCGTACGCTGTCCAGGTGGCAGAACCAGTGGTGCGCATCCCCGATGCGAAGGTCGCCCTGTCAACGGCCTCGGTCTACCCCGAGTCCACGGCGACGGCCTTCGAGATCGCCGCGCGCCTGGGGTACGACGGCGTCGAGGTCATGGTCTGGACCGACCCCGTCAGCCAGGACATCGAGGCGCTGCGCCGGCTCTCCGACTACCACCGGGTGCCGATTCTCGCGGTGCACGCCCCCTGCCTCCTGATCACCCAGCGCGTCTGGTCCACCGACCCCTGGGTCAAGCTCCAGCGGGCGAAGGCCGCCGCCGAGAAGCTCGGGGCGTCCACCGTCGTCGTGCACCCGCCGTTCCGGTGGCAGCGCAACTACGCCAAGGACTTCGTGACCGGGATCTGGCGGATGGCCGGCGAGACGGACGTCCGGTTCGCCGTCGAGAACATGTACCCCTGGCGCTACCGGGACCGCGAGATGCTCGCGTACGCCCCCGACTGGGACGTCACCAACGACGACTACCGGCACTTCACGGTCGACCTCTCGCACACCGCGACCGCCCGTACCGAGGCGCTCGCCATGGCGGACCGGATGGGCGACCGGCTCGCTCACGTCCACCTCGCCGACGGCAAGGGCTCGGCCAAGGACGAGCACCTGGTGCCGGGCCGGGGCGACCAGCCGTGCGCGGAGCTGCTGGAGCGCCTGGCCCGTACGGGCTTCGACGGCCATGTGGTCATCGAGGTCAACACCCGCCGCGCGATGTCCTCCGCCGAACGCGAGGCCGATCTGGCGGAGGCGCTGGCCTTCACCCGCCTCCACCTGGCCACCGCCTCCGCCACGGCCGACGGTGCGTCCGCGAAGATCCACCGCCCGTGACCGAGGAGCCCGAACCTCTGCCCGCCAACGACGCGTCCGGCCCTCTGCCCGCCAACGACGCGTCCGAACCTCTGCCCGCCAACGACGCGTCCGAACCTTCGCCCGTGACCGACGCGTCCGAACCTTCGCCCGTGACCGACGCGTCCGGCCCTTCGCCCGTGAACGACGTGTCCGAACCTCCGCCCGTGACCGAGGGCGCCGGCGCACGCCCCCGGCCTGAGGACGCTCCCGCGCCGCGTCGCCGGGGCCGCCCCTCCCGCAAGGCCGCCGCCGAAGGCCCCGACGCGCGGACGCGCATCCTGGAGGCGGCCCGCACCGAGTTCGCCGAGCGCGGCTACGACAAGACGTCGATCCGGGGCATCGCCAAGGCCGCCGGGGTCGACGCGGCCCTCGTCCACCACTACTTCGGTACGAAGGACGAGGTCTTCGCCGCCGCCATCGAGGTCACCTTCGAGCCCGCCCTCGTGATCCCCGCCGTCCTCGGCGGCCCGCCGGAGGGCCTGGGGGAGCGGCTGGCGCGGTTCTTCCTCTCCGTGTGGGAGGACCCGGGCACGCGCTCGCCCCTCCTGGCGATCCTGCGCTCGGCGGTCACCCACGAGGCGGCGGCGAACGTCCTGCGCGACTTCGTGCTGCGACGACTGCTGGAACGGATCGCGGCCGAGCTGGACGTACCGGACCCCACCTTCCGCGCCGAGCTGGCCGCCTCGCACATGCTCGGCATCGCGATGCTCCGGTACGTGGTCCGCGCCGAGCCGCTCGCCTCCGCGGACCCGGAGGACATCGTGGCGATGGTCGCCCCCACGCTCCAGAGATACTTGGGCGAGGGCTGAGGAGGCAGTGGCAGAGCCGGGGCGGCGCGCGGGCACCGGTGGGGTGACCACCCACCGACCGCCACGTCCCGCATTCCGGACAGGCTGTCCAGATCTTGGATCCGGGGCGTACGCTCGAAGGCAGTCTTTCCTTTAACTGTCGGAGGCAGGCCCCCTGCCGAAGGAGCGAGCGACGATGCCCCAGCTGAGGTCCCGCACGGTCACCCACGGACGCAACATGGCGGGCGCGCGCGCCCTTATGCGCGCGTCGGGCGTAGCGAGCGCGGACATCGGCAAGCCGATCATCGCGGTCGCCAACTCGTTCACCGAGTTCGTCCCCGGCCACACCCACCTAGCCCCGGTCGGCCGGATCGTCTCCGAGGCGATCCAGGCCGCGGGCGCGGTCCCGCGCGAGTTCAACACCATCGCCGTGGACGACGGCATCGCGATGGGCCACGGCGGCATGCTCTACAGCCTGCCCTCCCGCGACCTGATCGCCGACTCCGTCGAGTACATGGTCGAGGCGCACTGCGCGGACGCGCTGATCTGCATCTCCAACTGCGACAAGATCACCCCGGGCATGCTGATGGCCGCGATGCGCCTCAACATCCCGACCGTCTTCGTCTCCGGCGGCCCGATGGAGGCCGGCAAGGCCACCCTCGTCGACGGCACGGTCCGAAAACTCGACCTGGTCAACGCGATCAGCGACGCGGTGGACGAGTCGATCTCGGACGAGGACATCCTCCGTATCGAGGAGAACGCCTGCCCGACCTGCGGCAGCTGTTCCGGCATGTTCACCGCCAACTCGATGAACTGCCTGACCGAGGTCCTCGGCCTCTCCCTCCCCGGCAACGGCTCCGTCCTCGCCACGCACACCGCCCGCAAGGCGCTGTACGAGAACGCCGGCCGCACGGTCGTCGAGATCACCAAGCGCTACTACGAGCAGGACGACGAGACGGTCCTGCCGCGCTCGATCGGCACCCGCGCCGCGTTCGACAACGCGATGGCGCTGGACATCGCCATGGGCGGCTCGACCAACACGATCCTGCACCTGCTGGCCGCCGCCGAGGAGGCGCAGCTCGCGTACGACCTCGACGACATCAACGAGGTCTCCCGCCGCGTCCCGTGCCTCTCCAAGGTCGCCCCCAACGTCGCCCCCGGCGGCACGTACTACATGGAGGACGTCCACCGGGCCGGCGGCATCCCCGCCCTCCTCGGTGAGCTGCACCGCGGCGGGCTGCTCAACGAGGACGTGCACTCGGTGCACTCCGACACCCTCGCCGAGTGGCTGAAGAACTGGGACGTGCGCGGCGGCTCCCCGTCCCCCGAGGCCGTCGAGCTGTGGCACGCAGCCCCCGGCTGCGTCCGCTCCGCGACCGCCTTCTCCCAGTCGGAGCGGTGGGACACCCTCGACCTGGACGCGGCGGGCGGCTGCATCCGCGACGTCGAGCACGCCTACTCCAAGGACGGCGGCCTCGCCGTCCTCAAGGGCAACCTCGCGGTGGACGGCTGTGTCGTGAAGACGGCGGGCGTCGACGAGTCGATCTGGACCTTCGAGGGCCCGGCCGTCGTCTGCGAGTCGCAGGACGAGGCCGTCGACAAGATCCTCCGCAAGGAGATCGAGCCGGGCGACGTCGTCGTCATCCGTTACGAGGGCCCGCGCGGCGGCCCCGGCATGCAGGAGATGCTCTACCCGACCTCCTTCCTCAAGGGCCGGGGCCTGGGCAAGGTCTGCGCCCTGGTCACCGACGGCCGCTTCTCCGGCGGTACGTCGGGCCTCTCCATCGGCCACGCCTCGCCCGAGGCGGCCTCCGGCGGCACCATCGCGCTGGTCGAGGACGGCGACCGGATCCGCATCGACATCCCGGGCCGCTCGATCGAGCTGCTCGTCGACGACGCCGAACTGGCCACCCGCCGCGAGGCGCTGAACGGGGTGTACGCCCCGAAGAACCGCGACCGCAAGGTCTCGGCCGCGCTGCGCGCCTACGCGGCGATGGCGACGAGCGCGGACCGCGGCGCGGTCCGCGACATCTCGAAGCTCGGCTGACGTTCCCGGCGCCTCCGGGCGACACCCTTCGGCCCGTCTCTTAT
>NZ_JBHXJG010000003.1:0-84560 GCF_042723425.1 Streptomyces sp. NPDC058375
CCCGGGAACCCTCGGGTTCCCGGGCGGTACGCCGACGGAGCAGGAGCACCGGCAGCAGCAGGCACTGGAGGCAGACCGCCGCCCAGAACACCCGCGCCGAGCCCGCCGCCTCCGCCGCCCCGTAAAGCTGCCCGCCCACCACCCCGCTGGCGAACGCGCCGATGCCCGCCGCCAGCCGCTGCCGCCCGAACACGCTCGCCGGGGCGGCCGGCGAACGGGCCAGCGCCTCCAGGTCGTTCTTGAGGAAGAGCACGATCTCCCCGAGGCACAGCAACGCCCCGCCCACCGCGATCCCCGCGTACCCCCCGGCGCCGATCGCGGCCATGCCCGCCCCCATCGCACCGAAGCCCCACCGCAGCGCGGCCGGGTAGCTCAGCGCGGCGACCCGTTCCGCCAGCAGCGGCTGGGCGACGACGAGGAGGGCCGCGTACCCCGCCAGGACGGCCCCGTAGAAGGCCGCGGACGTCCGGGGGACCGCGTACAGCGCCAGGTAGTGCTGGAAGAACATGAACGCGTACACGCTGAGGACGGTCGCCGCGAACGGCGAAGGCCCCGGGCGCGGTGCGTCCGACTCCCGGTCCGGGGCGGCGGGCCGGGCCTCCTCTCTCCGCTCCGCCGCGCCCGGCGGCAGCAGCGCGTGCCCGGCGCCGACGAGCGCGAACAGCACCGTGACGCAGGAGAACAGCACCCCGGGCGAGCCCATGACGAGGGGTGCGGCGGCCGGCGGGCCCAGCGCCATCCCCGCGTTGAACGCCGAACTGCTCGCCGACAGCAGGCGGGGCCGGTCGGCCCCGGGCGCGCCGTCCACCAAGTACGCCTTGTTCGCCGGGAGATACAGCGCCGCGCCCGCCGACACCAGCAGCAGTGCCCCGACCGCGAGGACCGGACTGGTCAGCCCGGGGACGAACGCGGCGAACCCCGCCGTACGCAGCGTCAGCGCCAGCAGCATCGCGCGCCGCAGCCCGATCCGCCCGGCCACCGGCCCCGCGACCACGCCCCCGGCGAACTGGATCAGCGAGGCGACGGCCAGCACGAAGCCGACCGTGCCGAGCCCGAGGCCGAGCCGCTGATGCAGCAGCACCGACAGGTAGGGAAGCACGGCGAAGCTGCCGAGCGTAATCAGGAACGAGCCCGCCAGCAGGAATCGTTGGGGGCCGGTGAACCGAAGTCCTGCGCTCGCCCGTTCACCGCGCACCCGGCCCTCCGGAGGGCTCCCTGTCGACCGGCCCGGCAGCCCCCGGCCCTCCGGAGGCCTTTCTGCCGATGGTCCGGCATCACCCGGCCCTCCGGAGGGCACCCTGTCGACGGGTCCGGCATCACCCGGCCTTCCGGAGGACCCGGTGCTCACGCCGTGCCGGCCGCGACGACCGGGCGGACCCGGACCGCCGCGCTCCACGCCCGGTGCTGGGCCAGTTCCGCCGTCCGCCCCTCGGCCAGCACCATGCCCGTGCAGCCCCGCTGGTCCCCGACGTGGACCACGCTCTCGCCGGGATCGCGCACCGGGAACCACTCCACCACCCCCGGGAACGCGGCGAGTTCGTCGAGCCCGAGCCAGCCCTTCAGCACCCCGGGCCGATCCGCGTACACCAACACGAAGCCGTACGCGGGGCCTTCGGCGTCGAGCGGAGCATCCAGCAGCGCCGGGCGGCGGCCCAGCGCCTCGTCCGTCATCGCCGTGTAGACGTTGGTCCGCAACGTGCGGCACAGCACCTCGCCGACCAGCGCGCCGCCGATCCTCCGGTTGATCTCGACCAGTTCGGGCCCGTCGGCCGTCAGGATGAACTCCACGTGGGCGAAGCCCCGTTCGTGCCCGGCCGCCGCCAGGACCCGGCCCACCCACGCCTCGATCCCGGCCCGTTCGGCCTCCGGCAGCGCCACCGGGAACGACGCCGCCTCCTCCCGTACCACCGCGGCCCGGGAGGTCTGGCGGCTCAGCACCCCGAGCAGCCGGGTGGTCCCGTCCCAGCTGAGGGTCTCCGCGCTGTACAGCGGACCGGCGAGGAAGGCCTCCGCGAACAGCGCGCCCATCAGGGCCTGTTCGCCCGCCTCCGCCAGCGCCCGGTGCAGGGCTTCCTCGTCGTGCACGATCCACACGTGCCGTGAGGAAGTGCCCGCCGAGTCCTTCAGGACCGCGGGCAGCCCCACTGCCCGCAGCACCTCCCCGGCGCCTTCGGGGCCCGGCGAGACGGCTGTGGCCGGACTCCGGCTCAGCCCGTTCGCGTGGAGCGTCTCCCGGACCCGGCGCTTGTCCCGCAGCAGCCCTACGGCCGCCGGGTCCGGTCCGGGGAGGCCGCGTTCGCGGGCCAGTTCGGCGGCGGGCAGGCTCCAGGTGTCCGTCGTGTTGATCAGCCCGGCCAGCTCCGGCACGGCGTCCAGCGCCCGGCGGACGGCCTCCTGGTCCCCCGTGTCGACGTCCACGACGTCCAGCGCGTCCGGCGGCAGCACCGCCAACTCGTGCCGGTAGACCGAACGGTCACCGGTCAACAGGCACAGCCGGTGCCCCGCCTCCGCGGCCGCCTCCGCCATCCGTCCCAGGCCGAAGGACAGGGACTCCAGTGCGACGATCGTCATGGCAGCAGCTCCACGGTCGGTACGGAGGAAGGGGAGGGGGACGCGGCCGGGGAGGGAACATCGCCCTCGGCGGTCCGGGCGGCCTCCGGAGCGGCGCGCCCGGCCCACTCCATCACCGACCACGGCGGCCGCAGGGCGTCCACCGACGTGATGGTCCGGGGCCGCAGCCCGGCCGGGTCCAGGGCCTCGGCATGCCGGGCGAACACCCGCTCCGCGTACCGATGTCCGGTGTCGGCACCCAGCACCAGATGCAGCCGTCCGGGCTCGCGGGCCGCTTCCCAGGACGCCGTCAGATGGGCCGCCCCGGTGGAAAGACCCGCGAACACCGCGTGCTCCCGAAGCAGTCCGACAGCCCCGGCCATCGCATGGCGGAAGTCCAGCCAGTGGACGGTGTCGTACAGCTCGTGGCGGACGTTCCCGAACGGGATCGAGCTGCCGATGCCCGCGATGATCGCCTCCGGGTCCTCGAACCGCTCGCTCCCGAAAGTCACACTGCCGAACGGCTGGATACCCACCAGCCGCACCGACCGCCCCGACTCCCGCAGCGCACGCGCCAGCCCACCGGTCGACGCACCCGTGCCCACCGCGCCGACCACCGTCAGCGGACCGTCCGGCAGCGCCCCGGTCAGCAGCTCCGCGAACTCCCGGTAGCCCTCGTGGTGGACCCCGTCGTGGTACTGCCGCATCCAGTGGAAGTCGGGCCGCTCGGCCAGCAGCCGGCGCACATGGCGTACGCGCAGCTCCTGGTCCAGACGCAGGCTCTGCGAGGGCGGCATCGCGTCGACCGTCGCGCCGAGGATCTCCAACTGCGCCCGCATGGTGGCGTCCACGGTGGTGGAGGCGACGATGTGGCAGCGCAGCCCGTAGCGGTGGCAGGCCATGGCGAGGGCCAGCGCGTAGATGCCGCTGGAGCTGTCGACCAGGGTCTGCCCGGGCACCACCCGGCCCCGGCGCAGCAGCGAGCGGACCGCGCCGAGTGCCGCGTACACCTTCATCGTCTCGAAGCGGGCGAGGACGGTGTCGTCGGTCAGCCGGATCAGGTCCGGGGTCTTCACCGCGTCGGTGATGTGGTCGTGGACCGCCGCGGCGGGCGTGGTGGCGGTGCGCGGACGGGCGTCCGCCCCCGCCCTCATGCGCGCCGCCCGCGCACGATGAGCCGGTCCGAGCGCTGGTCGTAGCCGGACGCGTCGAACCCGCCGAAGCACTCCACGTCGGTGAAGCCCGCGAGCTCGAAGAGGGCGTGCAGCTCGGCCGCCGAGTAGAGCCAGGAGGTGATGGAGGCGGTGCGCGCCGTCGTGCCGCGCACCAGCGTCCAGTCCGTGCGCAGCCGCCGCCAGCTGTCGAGGACGGTGTCGCGCTGGACGACGTAACTCCCGTCCGGCAGGTCGACCGCCTTCGGCCGCCCGATCCAGCCCGCCAGCACCTCCTTGCCCATCACGTCCACCAGCAACTGCCCGCCCGGCGCGAGGCTCGCGTACGCGTTGCGCAGCACCCGAAGGTTGTCCTCGGCCTCGTCGAAGTAGCCGAACGACGTGAACACGTTCAGGATCACGTCGAAGGCGCCCGGCTCCCGGAACGTGAGCATGTCGGCGCGCTCCAGCCGGGCCTTCGCGCGCGCCGCGTCGCAGGCGGTACGGGCGCTCTCCAGCATCGACGGGGACAGGTCGACGCCCGTCACCTCGTACCCGCGGCCCGCCAGCGGCACCACGAAGAGGCCGGGCCCGCAGCACAGGTCCAGGACTCTCGCGCCCGGTGGGAAGTCCAGCAGCGGGGAGGACGCGACCAGGGCGGCGGCGGACTCGACCCGGGCCGGTGGGAACATCGTCGCGGCGAAATCCGACCAGAGCGCGTCGTCCTCGTACCAGTGCATGCCTCGCGGTCTCCTCCCGGGCCCCGGGGGCCCCGTGGGTGTACTGCGGCGGTCATCCCGGCGGCCGTGCCGTGCACCGGCCGCCGCTTCCGTCACCGGGAGGCCGTCCGCACCCGGTGTCTCTCCAGTAGTCGGCCGCACCGCCCGGGAAGTTCCCGAGTGATCACCGGCCCATGTCCGGGGGCCGCCGCCCGGGGCCTCACCGGCGGCTTTCGGGAACCGCCGGAGGCCTCACCGGCGGTTCCCGGCCGGTGTGCAGGCGACGTAACCGGTGTTGTTCGCCCGGTGTCATCCCTGGGTAACGGGCCTTTCCTAGATTCGGGAGCGACCGCCGCCCGCCCCGCGTCCCTCCAGGAACGCCCGCCCCCGAAGGGCCCCGCACATGACCGTGCCGCCCCCGCCGCCGGACGCCCCCGCCACCGACCGGGTGCGTACGGTCTGCTCGTACTGCGGTGTCGGCTGCGGGATCGTCCTCGACATCGCCGCCGGACCCGACGGCCGCCGCACCGTCGTGAAGGCGTCCGGCGACAAGGAGCACCCGTCGAACGCCGGTCGGCTCTGCACCAAGGGCGCGACCGGCGCGGACCTCCTCGCCGCACCCGGCCGGCTGACCACCGCCCTGGCCCGCGCCGACCGCAGCGAGCAGCCCGCCCCGCTCGGCCGGGACGCCGCCATCGCACAGACGGCGCGCCGGCTGCGGTCCGTGCTGGACACCCACGGCCCGGACGCGGTGGCCCTCTACGTCTCCGGCCAGATGACGCTGGAGGCGCAGTACCTCGCCAACAAGCTGGCCAAGGGCTTCATGCGGACCAACACCATCGAGTCCAACTCCCGGCTCTGCATGGCGAGCGCGGGCAGCGGCTACAAGCTGTCCCTGGGCGCGGACGGGCCGCCCGGCTCGTACGAGGACTTCGCCCAGGCCGACGTCTTCCTCGTCACCGGCGCCAACATGGCCGACTGCCACCCGATCCTCTTCCTGCGGATGATGGAGCGCCTCAAGGCGGGCGCGAAACTGATCGTCGTCGACCCCCGGCGCAACGCCACCGCAGCCAAAGCGGACCTGTACCTGCGGATCCGGCCCGGTACCGACCTGGCCCTCCTCAACGGCCTGCTGCACCTCCTCGTCGAGAACGGGCACACCGACCCGGAGTTCATCGCCGAGCACACCGAGGGCTGGGAGCAGATGCCCGCCTTCCTCCGCGACTACCCGCCCGCCGTGGTCGCGGAGATCACCGGCATCCCGGAGGACGACATCCGCCAGGCGGCCCGCTGGATCGGCGAGGCGGGCGAGTGGATGAGCTGCTGGACGATGGGTCTCAACCAGTCCACCCACGGCACCTGGAACACCAATGCGCTGATCAACCTGCACCTGGCGACCGGCGCGATCTGCCGCCCCGGCAGCGGACCGTTCTCGCTCACCGGCCAGCCCAACGCCATGGGCGGCCGCGAGATGGGCTACATGGGCCCTGGCCTGCCCGGCCAGCGGTCGGTCCTGTCCGACGAGGACCGCGCCTTCACCGAGGAGCTGTGGGGCGTCCCACCCGGCACCCTGCGCGCGGACGGCTCGGGCAGCGGCACCGTCGACATGTTCCGGCGGATGGCCGAGGGGGAGATCAAGGCCTGCTGGATCATCTGCACCAACCCGGTCGCCTCGGTCGCCAACCGCCGCACCGTCATCGAAGGCCTGGAGGCCACCGAATTCGTCGTCACCCAGGACGTGTTCGCCGACACCGAGACCAACGCGTACGCCGATATCGTCCTGCCCGCCGCGCTCTGGGCCGAGTCCGAGGGCGTGATGATCAACTCGGAGCGCACCCTCACCCTCTCCCGCCGCGCCACCGACCCGCCGGGGGAGGCCTGGCCGGACTGGCGGATCATCGCGGAGGTGGCCTGCGCCCTGGGGTACGAGGACGCCTTCGGCTACACGAGCGCGGAGGAGATCTTCGCGGAGATCACCCGGGCCTGGAACCCGAGCACCGGCTACGACCTGCGCGGCGTGACGTACGAGCGGCTGCGCGAAACGCCGGTCCAGTGGCCGAGCGCCGACGCCGAGGGCCCGGCCCGCAACCCCGTGCGCTACCTCAACGACGGCGTCAGCCAGGAGCTGACCGTACGACCCGACGGAACGGTCCCGAGGCTTGCCTTCCCGCTGCGCGGCGGCCGGGCCGTCTTCCACGCCCGGCCCCACCTGCCTCCGGCCGAAATGCCGGACGAGGACTTCCCCTTCGTGCTCAACACCGGGCGGCTCCAGCACCAGTGGCACACCCTGACCAAGACCGCGAAGATCGGCAAACTCAACCGGCTGGACCCTGCCCCCTTCGTGGAGATCCACCCCGACGACGCGGCCGCCTTGACCCTGGCGGAGGGCGACGGCGTCGAGGTCGCCTCACGGCGCGGCCGCGCGGTGCTCCCGGCCCGGATCACGGACCGGGTCGCAGCGGGGGAGTGCTTCGCTCCGTTCCACTGGAACGATCTGTTCGGCGAGTACCTCGGAGTGAACGCGGTGACGAACGACGCCGTCGACCCGGTCTCGTTCCAGCCGGAGTTCAAGGTGTGCGCGGTCCGGCTGGCGAAGGTCGCGGCCCCGGCGGTGCGCCTGGCTGCCTCCACGGCGGACCGACCCGAGCCCACCGGCGCCCTCGGCCTCGCGGACCACGAGGGCGTGGCGGATTGGGTGGGCCGGGGCGGCCGGATAGGGCCGGCAGACCCGGTGAGGTCGGCGGGTGCAGCGGACCCGGCAGGGTTGGCGGGTGCAGCGGACCCGGCGGGGCTGGCGGGTGCAGCGGACCCGGCGGGGCTGGCGGGTGCCTTGGGGCTGGAGAACACCGCCGCACCCGTCCTCACCGAAGCGGAACGCCGCTATCTGGCCGGATTCCTCGCGGGCCTCGGCGCCCGCCCGGAGGGCACCCCGGTCCTCCCGGCGGGAGCCCCCTTCGCCCCGGACCACGCCCTGTGGGTCGACGGAGTGCTGGCCGGCGCCTACTCCCGGCTCCCGGAGCCCCCGGGCCCCGGGATCGCGCCCGCACCACCGGAGAGTGCCCCGGAGAAACAGGGCGGCCGCCCGGTCGTCGTGCTCTGGGCCTCGCAGACCGGCAACGCCGAGGAGGTCGCCGCGACGGCCGCCCGGACGCTGGCCGCCGAGGGGTACCGCACCACGCTCCTCGGCATGGACGACGGGATGCCCGAGGCCCTGCCCAGCCCGGCCGACCTCCTCGTCGTCACCAGCACCTTCGGCGACGGCGACGCCCCCGACAACGGCTCCGGCTTCTGGGAGTCGCTGAACGCCCCCGGCACCCCGCGCCTGGAGGGCGTCCGCTACGCCGTACTCGCGCTAGGCGACTCCACGTACGACGACTTCTGCGGCCACGGCCGCCGCCTGGACGAGCGGTTCGGCGAACTGGGCGCGGAGCGGCTGGTCCCGCGCACCGACTGCGAACCGGAGTACGAGCAGCCCTTCGGCCAGTGGCTCAAGGAGGTCCGGGCGGCACTGGAGACGACGACACCGGAAGGAACCACGGGGCCGGAAGCCACGCCCACAGCCACGGGGCCGGAAGCCGCGCCCACAACGAGGGCAGCAGCGGCGTCGGCGCCACCGCGCGAGGAGCCGCCCGCCCGCCCCTCCAGGGCCGCGCCCGTCACCGCCCTCCTCACCGGCAACCGCCTCCTGAGCCTACCCGGCGCGACGAAGGAGGTCCGTGCCTTCACGCTCGACACACGGCACGCCAACACCCCGCTGACGTACACGGCCGGAGACGCCCTCGGCATACAGCCCCTCAACTCCCCGGAGCTGGTGGCTGAATGGCTCGCCGTCACCGGACTGGACCCCGCCGGCACGATCGACGTACCCGACCACGGAACGGTCCCCCTCGACGAGGCACTCCACCGCCACCTCGACATCACCCGCATCACCCCGAACCTGTTGCGCCTGGTCGCGGACCAGACGGGGGACCGGTCCCTGAAGAAGCTGCTGCGTCCCGACAACAAGGGCGAGCGGGACCGGTGGACGTGGGGGCGGCAGGCCGTCGACGTCCTGGCCGAGCACCCCGTACGGGCCACGGCTGCGGAATGGGCCGAGGTCCTGGGACCGCTCCGCCCCCGGCTGTACTCCATCGCCTCCAGCCCGCTCGCCGACCCGCACCGGATGCGGCTGACCGTCTCCGTGATCCGTTACGAGAGCCACCTCGGCCGGACGCGCAAGGGCGTCGCCTCCACGTTCCTCGCCGACGCCGAACCGGACAGCCCCGTACCGGTGTTCGTGCAGCGCAACGATCGCTTCCGGCCGCCCGCCGACCCGGCCACCCCGACGATCATGGTCGGGCCCGGCACGGGAGTCGCCCCCTTCCTGGGCTTCCTGGAGGAGCGCCGGGCGCTCGGCCACTCCGGTGCCAACTGGCTGTTCTTCGGCGAGCAACACCACGCCACGGACTTCTACTACCGCGACGAACTCGACGCCCTGAGCCGCTCGGGCACCCTTACCCGGCTGGACACCGCCTTCTCCCGCGACCAGCGGGCCAAGGTCTACGTCCAGGACCGGATGCGCGAACACGGAGCCCAGCTCTGGTCCTGGATCCGCGACGGCGCCCACCTGTACGTCTGCGGCGACGCCTCCCGCATGGCCAAGGACGTCGACCGAGCCCTGCGCGACATCGCCGTCGCCCACGGCGGGCTCGAACCCGACGCGGCGGCCGCCCAGGTCAAACAGCTAGCCTCGGACCGCAGATACGTACGGGACGTGTACTGACGGACTGACCGAGGGAGTACGGGGATGGCCTGGGCGGAAGTACCGGTGGACGCCGACGGGCCGGCGGCGGGGGCGGTCCTGCTGATCGGCATCCCCGGCAGCGGCAAGAGCACGGTGGCCGCGGCGCTCGCCTCCCGGTTCGCCGCCTCCGCCCACATCGAGGTGGACGCCCTCCAGGAACTCATCGTCTCCGGCGGCCGCTGGCCCTCGCCCGAACGGGACGAGGAGGCGGACCGCCAGATCCTCCTCCGGGCCCGCAACGCATGCCTGCTGGCGGACAGTTTCGTCGCCGCGGGCTTCCTTCCGGTCATCGACGACGTCGTCGTACGCCGCGCCCACCTCGACTTCTACCGCGCCACGCTCACCGGCGGACCGTTGCACTGCGTCATCCTGGCCCCGGGCGCGGCGAAGGCCATGGAGCGCAACCTCGCCCGGGACAAGACGCTCACGACGGACTGGTCGTTCCTGGAGACGGCGATGCGCGAGGAACTGGCCGACGAGAAGATCTGGATCGACAGTGCGGACATGACCGTGGAGGAAACGGTCGACGCGGTCCTGTCCGCCACCGGCCTGACGCCCGTGGGGCCCTGACGCCACGGGCGTTGTCAGACCCCCGCCGTACGGTGAAGGCATCTATCCGCGCTGCTGGCTGCTGCGCTGCTGGATCGCCCCGCCCGGCTGCTCCCGGGCGGGGCGCACTTCCTCTTCCGCGGTGGGGCGGCTCCAGGTATCGCCGCGCTCGTCGCCGGCAGTCCATGACGATCAGCTCGACGTGACCTCGACGACGATCGATGTCTGCCGGCTCGGCAACCCGAACTGGACCACCGTCCCGATCGCGTATGCCTCATACCGCGGCGGCTACTCCGGACTGAGCAACTGAGCAAGGGCACTGTCACTGACACCGCCTCCCGCCCCTTCTCCCCTTCTGACGTGGCATCGTTCACCCAGCTGCGGCGATGCCCCGCCACCCGGCCTACTTGATCTGCCGGTGAACTCCGGGAACACCTCGAACCCGCCGTTGAGCAAGGCAGCCGAGTCCAGATCGAGAGGAGGGGGAACCGATATCGAGGACCGCTGCTACCCCGCCGACTCACCCGCGTGCGGGCTCAGCGCGCCGGACCAGACCAGCGCGAAGATGACGATGCCGAGCAGGATGCGGTAGATGACGAACGGCATGAAGCTCTTGGTGGTGATGAACTTCATGAACCAGGCGATGACGGCGTATCCGACGAAGAAGGCCACCAGCGTCGCGAAGACCGTCGGGCCCCAGGAGACATGCCCCTCGCCCACGTCCTTGAGTTCGTACGCGCCCGAGGCCAGCACCGCGGGGATCGCCAGCAGGAACGAGTAGCGGGCGGCCGACTCGCGGGTGTAGCCCATCAGCAGGCCGCCGCTGATCGTCGCGCCCGACCGGGAGACTCCGGGGATCAGCGCCATCGCCTGGCAGAATCCGTAGATCAGGCCGTCCCTGACGCCCAGGTCCTTGAGCGTCTTGCGCTCCTTCACCACCCGGTGCCTGCCGCCCGACTCGTCGCGCGCGGCCAGCCGGTCGGCGATGCCCAGGACGATGCCCATGACGATCAGGGTCGTCGCGATCAGCCGCAGGTCGCGGAACGGGCCCTCGATCTGGTCCTTGAGCGTGAGGCCCAGCACACCGATGGGGATCGAGCCGACGATGACCAGCCAGCCCATCTGGGCGTCGTGGTCGCTGCGCATCTCACGGTCCGTCAGGGATCGGAACCAGGCCGACAGGATGCGCGCGATGTCCTGACGGAAGTAGATGAGCACCGCCGCCTCGGTGCCGATCTGGGTGATCGCGGTGAACGCCGCCCCCGGGTCGTGCCAGCCGGCGAACGCGGCCGTCAGCCGCAGATGCGCGCTGGAGGAGATCGGCAGGAACTCGGTCAGTCCCTGAACAAGTCCCAGGACGAATGATTCGAACCAGCTCATGGGGCTTAGGCCATCCCGGAGGTGATCGTGCATCGGCCACGGACGACTGGGCCCGTCGGCTGCGTGCAAAGTGCGGAGTGCGGTCAAGGACATCGAGGTCGCGGGCAGCGTATCGCCTGAAAGTAAACGTCAGGCTGACTGCACCGGTCATCCACGTGCCGCCGTACGCTCAGTTGTTCGGCGTGTCCCGGCCCAGGCGGTGGCGCCTGCGCCAGGCGACCAGCGCCCCGCCGAGACCCGACAGCACGATGAAGCCCATCGCGGCCAGGAACACGGGCGAGGTCGGCGACGCGGCCTCGCTGCCGGCTATCACGTACGCCGCCGTGTTCGGGATCGACCCGAGCCCGGTGGCCAGGAGGAACGGGGGCGCGCCCATCCGGGAGGTCGCCGCGCAGTAGTTGGCGGCGGCGAACGGAACCCCGGGGAAGAGCCGCAGCGCCAGGACCGACCGGAAGCCGTGCCGGCTCAGCACCCCGTCCGCCGCGGTGAGCAGCCTCCCGCGCAGCAGGGTCCGCAACGCGTCCTGACCCAGCACCCGGCCCAGCATGAACGACACGCCCGCGCCCAGCACCGTGCCCGCCAGCGCCGCGGCCAGACCCGTCTGCGCGCCGAACAACGCGCCCGCGGCGATGTTCAGCAGCGGGCGCGGCACGAACGCCACCGTCAGCGCCCCGTACGCAAGCCCGAAGAGCATCGCGGCCGTGCCCCCGGTCAGCTGGGCCGGCCAGCCCGACGCCAGCAGCCGCTGTGGTTCGAACAGCAGCATCGTCGACGCGGCCCCGAGCAGGACCACCACGAGCAGCGAGAACCGGGACCACGGTGACATCAGCGCCCGGGTGAGGCGCAGGGCCGGACCGGAGGCGGGCCGGGCGGCGGGGACGGGGTCGAACATTCGGGGAGAGTAACCGAAAAGGTTGTGTGATCGCCGTAATGTGCGTCGCGTGACCCCCGACGCCGACCCCGCAGCCGACGCCCCCGCCCCGCCGGACAGCACCCTCGCCGACACCGTCCTGGAGCGGCTCGTCGCCGCCTACGCCCCCGCCGCCGACCCCGTACGGGCCGAGGGCGCCGCCGCGTACATGAAGCACGTCGCACCCTTCCTCGGGATCCCCACCCCCGAGCGCCGGGCCCTGTCCCGGACCGTGCTGGCGGGCACCGGGCGGCCGGACGAACGGGACTGCACGGCCATCGCGCTGCGCTGCTGGCGACTGCCCGAGCGCGAGTACCACTACTTCGCCGTCGACCATCTGCGCCGCCACGCGGGCCGCTGCACCTCCGGCTTCCTGCCCGTCCTGCACCACCTCGTCACCACGGTCCCCTGGTGGGACACGGTCGACCTGCTCGCCGCGCATGTCGCGGGCCCGCTGGTCGCCGCCGACCCGGCGCTCGCCCGGGAGATGGACCGGTGGATCGACGACCCCAGCCTCTGGGCCGCCAGGACCGCCCTGCTGCACCAGCTGCGCTACAAGGAAGCCACCGACGCGGACCGGCTGTTCGGCTACTGCCTGCGCCGCGCGGACCACCCCGACTTCTTCATCCGCAAGGCGATCGGCTGGGCCCTGCGCGAGTACGCCAAGACCGACCCCACCGCCGTACGCGACTTCGTCGACGGCGCGCGGACCCGGCTGTCGCCGCTCTCCGTGCGCGAGGCCCTCAAGAACCTCTGAGCCGCAGCGGACTGGGCGGGGAAAAACCATTCGACGCGGCCGCCGCGCCCGGCCATGATCAGGGGCATGTTCCGGTACGCCTTCCTCGCAGCGCCGTCCGCAGTCGCGGACGCGCCGAAGGCTGCCGTGAACGACGCGGTCGCCGAGGCACTCGCCCCGGCCGCAGCAGCAGTTGCCGCAGCAGCAGTCGCATCGGCGTTCGCCGGTGCCGCAGCGCCCTTCGGCGGCGCCCGAAGCTGACCCTCCCCCGACAGTCCGGCGGACCCCGCAAGGGGAGGGTCGGCGGGGCCCTGGGGTCTTCATCTTTTCTCAGCTTCGAGTGCTTCAGAAGGAACGAGCCATGTCCAAGACGGCTTACGTGCGCACCAAGCCGCACCTCAACATCGGCACCATGGGCCACGTCGACCACGGCAAGACCACCCTCACCGCCGCCATCACCAAGGTCCTCAGCGAGCGCGGTGGCAGCTCCACCTCCTACGTGTCCTTCGACCGGATCGACCGGGCCCCCGAGGAGGCCCAGCGCGGCATCACCATCAACATCGCGCACGTCGAGTACGAGACCGACACCCGCCACTACGCGCACGTCGACATGCCCGGCCACGCGGACTACATCAAGAACATGGTCACCGGAGCGGCGCAGCTCGACGGGGCGATCCTCGTCGTCTCCGCGCTCGACGGGATCATGCCGCAGACCGCCGAGCACGTCCTGCTGGCCCGTCAAGTCGGCGTCGACCACATCGTCGTCGCCCTCAACAAGGCCGACGCGGGCGACCCCGAGCTGACCGACCTGGTCGAGCTGGAGGTCCGCGAGCTGCTCTCCGCGCACGGGTACGGCGGCGACACCGTCCCCGTGGTACGGGTCTCCGGGCTCAAGGCGCTGGAGGGCGACCCGCGGTGGACGGCGGCGGTCGAAGGGCTGCTGGACGCCGTCGACACGTACGTACCGATGCCGGTGCGCTACACCGACGCGCCGTTCCTGCTGTCCGTCGAGAACGTCCTGACCATCACCGGCCGGGGCACCGTCGTCACCGGTGCCGTCGAGCGCGGCACCGTCCGCGTCGGCGACAAGGTCCAGGTGCTCGGCGCGGACATCGAGACGGTCGTCACCGGCCTGGAGACCTTCGGCAAGCCGATGGAGTCCGCCGAGGCCGGGGACAACGTGGCGCTGCTGCTGCGCGGGGTGGAGCGCGACCGGGTCCGCCGCGGCCACGTCGTGGCCGCGCCCGGCAGCGTCACGCCCAGCCGCCGGTTCACCGCGCAGGTGTACGTGCTGTCGACCAAGGAGGGCGGCCGGACCACTCCGGTCGCCACCGGCTACCGGCCGCAGTTCTACATCCGTACGGCGGACGTCGTCGGCGACGTCGACCTCGGCGAGGCGGCGGTCGCGCGTCCCGGCGACACGGTCACCATGACCGTGGAGCTGGGCCGTGACGTGCCGCTGGAGTCCGGTCTCGGCTTCGCGATCCGCGAGGGCGGCCGCACGGTCGGCGCGGGAACGGTCACCGAGCTGCTCTGAGACCGCCCGTTGCCCGCCACCCCTCGGTTCGGGGTGGCGGGCAACGGCGGCGACAATGGAGAGGTGAACGAGCCGATACCCGTCATCCGCGAGGTCGACTGCGGCACCGCCCGGCTGCTGCCCGACGTGGACCGCGACCGGGCCTGGCTGCTCACGGTGGACGGCGCGCCCCAGTCCTACGTCGACCTCGACGACCCGTCCCACCTGGAGTTCGAGTACGTGAGGCGGCTCGCCCACGTCGTGGACGGCGCGGCCGGGCCGGGCGCGCCCCTGGACGTCCTGCACCTGGGCGGCGGCGCGCTGACCCTGCCCCGCTACGTGGCCGCGACCCGCCCCGGCTCGCGCCAGGACGTCGCCGAGGCGGACCGGGAGCTGCTGCGGCTCGTCCGGGAGCATCTGCCGCTGCCCGACGGGAGCGGCGTCTGTCTACACGCGGCCGACGCCCGGGCGCGGCTGGAGGGGACGGCCCCCGCCTCCGTCGACCTCCTGATCGCGGACGTCTTCGGCGGCTCCCGGGTTCCGGCGCACCTCACGTCCGTCGAGTACGCGCGAGCCGCCGGCCGGGCCCTGCGCGCGGACGGGATCTACGCGGCCAACCTGGCCGACAGCGCCCCGTTCGCCTTCCTCCGCTCCCAGTTGGCGAACTTCGCCGCGGTCTTCCCGGAGCTGGCGCTGATCGGGGAGCCGGCGGTGCTGCGCGGGCGGCGCTTCGGAAACGTCGTCCTGCTCGCCTCGTACACGCCCATCGACGTGGCCCCGCTCGTCCGCCGCTGTGCCGCGGACGTGTTCCCCGCCCGGGTCACCCACGGGCCCGCGCTGACCCGGCTCCTCGGCGGGGCCCACCCGGTGGCCGACGCGGACGCGGTCGCCTCGCCCGAACCGCCCGACGGGGCCTTCAGCGTCGGCTGAGGCCGAGGCTCCCGGCGGTCGGGGCGGAGCGGGGCGGGACGTTGTGGTGCGGGACGTCGCGGTCGGGTGTCAGCCGGTGGGGTCACCCGCGAGGCGGACCGTGCTCAGGATCTGCTGGATCGTCGTGTCCGGAAGCTCGTCCTTGACGCCGGCGGCGGCGTAGAGGACCCAGGTGGAGAAGTCGCCCTTGGAGTTCTTGAAGGAGAACGCGATCGACTTCCCGTCGCTGTCGCACTTCTCCTTGTTCGCGAGCTCCAGAGCGGTGGCCTGCACGACGCTGCCGGAGAGACCCGACTTCGTGGTGAAGGGCTTGGCCTTGCCGATCTTGACCTTGGACTTCGGGTCGAGCTGCGCGTAGGCGGCCCACACCCAGTTGGCGGCCTCGTTCGTCGCGGCCTCGTCGGTGTTCTTGGCGCCCTGGGCGCCCTTCGTCCCGACGCCGGCGAGCCCGGTGTCCTCCTCGCTGCCGTCCCCGTCGGAGTCGTCGACGCACCACTTGCTCTTGTAGTACGCGGGCGCGGAGAAGCCGGCGACCGGCGGGCCCTCGGGCTTCTTGGCGTCCTCGAAGCCGGAGAACATGCCCGAACCCGCGACCTCCCAGTCACCGGGAACGTCGAACTGCGTGCCCCACTTGGGGTTGGTGACGACCTTCCAGCCCGGAATGACCGGCTTCGGGTCGCCCTCGGAACCCCGCGGGTTCTCCACCGGCGCGGAGCCGGTGGCCGATTCACTGGGCTTGGCGCTCGGTGACGCGGACTTCTTGTCGTCGGCGACGGTCTTGCCGTCGTCGTCCTTGCCGAGCACGAGGAAGCCGGTCACGCCCGCGGCCACCACGACGGCCAGCGCCGCGACGATCGCCACGATCGTCGTCTTCTTCTTGTCGTCGCCGGGCTTCGGCCCGCCGGGCGGCCCCGGGACCGCGTACTGCGGCACCGTCGGCTGTTGGTACGGATTGGGCTGCGGGTACCCCGGCTGCGCGCCGGGCTGGCCCTGCGGGTATCCGTATCCCGGCTCACCGGGCTGCCCCGGCTGGCCCTGCGGCGGATATCCCGGCTGCTGATAGGGATTCGGCTGCTGGTACCCCGGCTGCTGGTACGGGTTCTGGTTCTGGTCCTGCGGGTTCTGCTCGCCCCCGGGCGGCTGCGTTCCTGGCCACATGGCCAGTAACCATAGATGGGCCGTGCGCCCACTTCTACGGCCGCCCTGTCCCAGAGCCGTCACAAGGGGATGGCCAAACGGTTCTACTGGTGAGTAACCTTCGGGCATGAGCGCTGAACAGATGACCGTGGGCGAGATGCTCGTCGCGACGGTTCCGATGGCCCGGACCCTCAACCTCGAATTCCTGGAGACCACCCCGGAGCGCGCCGTCGTCCGGCTGCCCGACCAGGCGGATTACCACAATCACGTCGGCGGCCCCCACGCGGGAGCGATGTTCACGCTCGCCGAATCCGCCAGTGGCGCGATCGTCATCGCCGCCTTCGGCGACCAGATGTCGCGCGCCGTGCCCCTCGCCGTGAAGGCCGAGATCGGCTACAAGAAGCTCGCCATGGGCGAGGTCACGGCGACCGCGACCCTCGGCCGCCCGATCGCCGACGTCGTCGCCGAACTGGACGCCGGACAGCGGCCGGAATTCCCCGTCGCCATCGAGATCACGCGCGCCGACGGCGCGGTCACCGGCGAGATGACCGTCGTGTGGACCCTGCGCCCCAACGGCTGACCACTGCCGTACGCAAGGCAAGACGCTGACCGCTGCCGTACGCAAGCGAGACGTTGACCACCGCCGTACGCAAGCGAGACCGGGCCGCGCCCCTTCTCGAACGGGAAGGGCGGCGGCCCGGAACGTTTCGCGGGAGGCGGACGTCAGCCCTGGTGCGCCTCGCGGTGGGCCTTCGCCAGCTCCACGTACCCGGCCGCGTTGAAGCGGATGCTCTCCAACTCCTCGGCGGTCAGCGGCCGCTTCACCTTCGCGGGCACCCCCGCGACGAGCGAGCCCGGCGGCACCTGCATCCCCTGCGGTACGAGAGCCTGCGCCGCGACCAGCGAACCCGCGCCGATGTGCGCGCCGTTGAGCACCGTGGCGCCCATGCCCACCAGCACGTCGTCCTCGATCACACAGCCGTGCAGCACCGCGTTGTGGCCGACCGAGACCCGCGCGCCCACGGTGAGCGGGAAGCCGGGGTCGGTGTGCACGCTGCAGTTGTCCTGGATGTTGCTGTCGGGGCCGAGCGTGATGGGACCGCAGTCGGCGCGCAGCACCGCCTGGTACCAGACGCTGGAGCCCGGGGCGAGCGTCACCTCGCCGATCACCACGGAGGTCGGGGCCAGATAAGCGTCCACGTCGATGTCCGGCTCCTTGCCGCCCATGCCCGTGATCAACGCCTGCTCCGCCATCGCCTGCTCCTTCGCGCCGGTGTGGTGCTCCTGGGCCCTCTCCACCGGATCAGGCCGACTCTCACGGTAGGCGACGGCCCCCGGCGAGTGCCGGGCAGTGGGGCGAACATCACAGGTCACCGCGCGGATCGCCCATCGCGCCGCCGACTACCGTGAGCGCGTGCCGAAGAACCGAAACACGTTCTCCTTCCTCGCCCGCTGGCCGCGCCGCGCCGCCTCCCGCGCGGTCCACCTCGGCTGGGCCTGGGCGCAGCGGGCGGGTGCGGTCACCGCCGAGCACCCCGGGCGGCTGCGGTTCGGCACGATCGGCGCGGGCACCCGGCTCGCCTTTCCGCAGGGGACCGTGTTCGGGGAGCCGTGGATCGAGCTGGGCGCGCACTGCATCATCGGCGAGCAGGTCACGCTCACCGCCGGGATGATGCCGGACCTGGACCTGGGGCCCGACCCGATCCTCACCCTGGGCGACGGCGTGGTGCTGGGGCGTGGCAGCCATGTGATCGCGGACACGACGGTGACCATCGGCTCGGACACGTACTGCGGCCCGTACGTCTACATCACCTCGACCAACCACAGCTACGACGACCCGCACGAGCCCGTGGGCAAGCAGTGGCCCCGGATGGAGCCGGTGGAGATCGGCCCCGGCTGCTGGATCGGCACCGGCGCGGTGGTCCTGCCCGGGGCCCGGCTCGGCCGGAACGTGGTGGTCGCGGCGGGCGCCGTCGTCCGGGGCGAGGTCCCGGACCACGCGGTGGTCGCCGGGGCTCCCGCCCGCGTCGTGCGCAGCTGGGATCCGGAAAAGGGCTGGCAGCCACCCCTGCGCACGCCCGCCCCCGTGCCGATCCCCAAGGGCGTCACGCCCGAGCAGCTGCTGGCCCTCGCGGAGCTGGACGAGGCGCACGAGACCTCGTAGCGCGGTAGTGGCGGTACAACCGGCTGGACGCGGCGGTGCACCGTACGGCAGTGCAATATCCTTGACCACGGCATCCGCCGTATGCGACTCAGCCGTACGCGATTCAGCCACCGCGCTCCGCCGCCGCACTCAGCCATCCACCGCAGGGAAGGTCCGTGTCCGACCTCGACCAGCTCACCCAGTCGCTGGCCCGCAACCTCAAGCGCTGGCGGGGGGAGCGCGGCTTCACCCTCGACGCGCTCGCGGCCCGCTCCGGAGTCAGCCGCGGGATGATCATCCAGATCGAGCAGGCGCGGACGAACCCGAGCGTCGGAACCACGGTGAAGCTGGCCGACGCGCTCGGCGTCGCCATCACCACCCTCCTCGACCACGAGCAGGGCACCCAGGTCCGGCTGGTCCCGGAGAGCCGGGCCGTCCGCATGTGGTCCACCGAGGCGGGCAGCTCCACCACGCTGCTCGTCGGCGCCGAGGCCCGCGGCCCGCTCGAACTCTGGACCTGCCGGCTGATGCCCGGCGAGGGCACCACCTCCGACCCGCACCCCGAGGGCACCGTCGAACTCCTCCACGTCACCGAGGGCAAGCTGACCCTCCTCGTCGACGGCCTCACCCATCCCGTCCCCGCCGGGGCCTCAGCCACCTTCGAGGCGCACGTGCCGCACGGCTACCGCAACGAGGGTGGCGAACCGACCGTCTTCACCATGGCCGTCGCCATCCCGCCCGTCCGCTGAGACGCCCGGACACCCTCGCCTCCACCGCTGTTAGCGTGAGCGCCATGCGCGCACCCATCGGCACCTTCGAGGACGCCGCTCCCGCTGCGGAACGGCTCGATCTGCTCCCCGCCCCCGTCGTCGCGGCGCTCACCGCGGGCTGGGGCGAGTTCACCGCCGAGCAGCTCGTCCACGTCGACAGCGACCCGGCCGTCGCCGACACCGCCGTCTTCGCCGAGCACCACGGCGTCGAACTGCTCGACACCTCGGCCAACTGCGTCGTCGTCGCCGGCAAGCGCGGCCAGGACGTCACCCTCGCCGCCTGCGTGGTGCTCTCCCGCACCCGGGTCGACGTCAACGGCGCGGTCCGCAAGCACCTCGGCGCCCGCAAGGCCTCCTTCGCCCCCATGGACACGGCGGTCGGCGAGAGCGGCATGGAGTACGGCGGCATCACCCCGATCGGCCTGCCCGCCGCCTGGCCCCTCCTGCTGGACCCCGCCGTCGTGGACGAGGAGTGGGTCCTGATCGGCAGCGGCAGCCGGCGCGGCAAACTCATCGTCCCCGGCAAGGCGCTGGCCGCCCTCCCGGGCGCGGTGGTCGTCGAGGGCCTCGGCGTCTGACGCTCCCACCGGGAGGCCGCGTCAACGCCAGGCCGTCCGGTGCTCGGTGAGCCAGGTCGTGGCGAAGTCGACGGCGGGGCGCAGCCGGACGAGCCGGCACACGGCCGCGCCCACACGCCCCGTCCGTACGTCACCCTCGGCGGCGGCCTCCTCGAACGCCGCGCCCAGGGCTGTGAAGTCCCCGTCGTCCAGGGCGACATCCTCGTACTCCCACCACCGGCGCACCCCCCGCGACGCCACCACACAGCGGTAGCCGCGGCGCGGCGGATCCGGCATCCGGTACTCGCCCAGGTGGAACGCCGTACACGTGGCGTAGCCGGTGCCGAGCAGCAGGATCCGGGCATCCGCCTCGTACAGCCGGGCCAGCGGCGAGTCCTCCCCGAGGTGGCAGTCGGGGCGGTGCCCGGCGAGCAGGCGCGCCGCCCCGGGGCCGAGCGCGGCGAACGAGGTCTGCGGATGCGCGCTTCGCCCGGCCCCCGCCGCCGTCCGTACGGTCTCGGCCAGCGCGCCCATCGACGGCGCGGGGGTCAGCGCCGGGTCGTACGCCTCCATCGAGGCGCGCACGGCGTCGACGGCCCCGGTGTCCAGGCCCCGGACCCGCTCGCGGTAGTGCGGGGAGGTGTCGGAGTTCTCCGGGGTGAAGGCGGGGACCACCACGGTCCCCGCCGGCCCCACGGCCCTGCGCAGCGCGCCCAGCACCCCCCGCGCACCGTCCGCCACCGGTCCCAGCGACCGCAGCGAGGCGTGCACCAGGAGGACATCGCCGGGCCGTACGCCGAGGGCGCTCAGCGCGGCTGTCGCCACGGCCCTGTCGGTCACGTCGGGTACGTCCTTCACGGCGGGGATTCTGCCCACCTCGGGGCGCCCCGCACACGCGGTCAGCTCAGGCGCGCCCGTCCAGCTGCGGGATCTCGATCGCGGGGCACCGGAGGGGTAACTCCCTATGTAGTCTGGTGGTCGGGGAAGACACGACCCCATGGGGGTAACGATGGAACGCAGAGAAGACGCTGACGAGCTGTTGAGTCTCGGCTTCACCGAGGACGAACTCAAGAGTATGGGGCTGTGGGAGCCCGTCACCGGGGATCCGTCCGACCTAATGGACGTGTACCTCCGTCGCAGCAAGAAGCAGGAGGACGTGGCCACGCTCCGCGGGCATCTGCGGGACGTCGTGCGGTGGGCTCAGGCTAACGACCTAAAGATCCGGCACGTGTGGCTGGAGCAGCGGAGCGCCAGCAAGGTGCACGTTCGTCGGGACGAGTTCGAGGCTGCCAAGGCTGCTGTCCTCGCGCGTCGCTCACTGACGCTCGGCGTCTGGAAGACGGACCGCCTGGACCGTCGGGGGATGGGCGAGGTGGGAAGCCTCCTTGACGAACTGGACAAGCGCCGGGCCCGTCTTGTGTCCATTTCTGAAGGGCTGGACAGCTCCAAGGGCGGTCGCATGGTGTTCGCCATCCTCTCCGAACGAGCACGCGACGAGGCGAAAGACATCTCCCTTCGCGTCCAAATCGGCCTGGACTCACACCGCATCCTCGGAAGGGCCCCGGGAGGAAAGCCGCCGTACGGCGTCCAGCACCTGGGAGACGGAAAGGTCGGCCCGCATCCGAAGGAATACCCGACCGCCCGCATCATCGCGGAGGCGCTTCTCAAGGGCGACGCCGGAACAACGATCTCCCACCGGCTGACGGCTGAGGGAGCCACTACGCGAACGGGCCGTCACTGGTCCGCCAATGCCATTTCCCGGATGGCACAGTCGCCGCTATGGGCCGGCCTTGTGCCGTACAGGGAAAGGCAGACAGACGAATACGGCAACCCCATCGACAAGTGGGGCTGGAAAGCGGAGCCGCTGCTTGACGGCGACGGGCACCCAGTGAGCTGCGGGACTGGCGTCGTGTCCGTCACCGAGTGGTACGCGATCCGTACGTACTTCAACTCGCGCACGGTCGTCGGCACACTCGGACGTCACGGCGTACGGTCGGCAAGCAAGATCCTCACAGGAATCATGAGGTGCCCGTTCTGCCGTGTGGGGCTCGTGTCCGGCGGCGACTCCTACCGCTGCCGGACCCGGATGGAGGGGGGCGCGGCAGCTTGTCAGGGAGCCCGGACGTCGGCCGCAAGAGCCGACTGGGCGGTGGGAGAGATGTGGGTAACCCACGTGTCCGCCCTGGAGCCTGACGACCCGGTCCTCCACGAGATCGCGCGCCGCTGGCTGGCGTACCAGGACCCGGAACGGGCGGAACGTCAACGGCACGTGTCGGCTGCGCTCGACGACGCAGAGCGGCGCATGGCGGAACTGGAGGACTCCTACTACGTCCAAGGCCGTCTGAAGCGTGACCGGTTCGAGACGATGTCGTCGGGGCTAGCGAGTCAGATTGAGAGTCAGAAGGCGGAGCTGCGGGAGCTTCACCGTCAGGGCGATCTAACGCCGCTGCTCGATGGTGTCCTTCTGGGGGAGGCATGGGAGGCTGCGGAGCTGGTCGACAAGCGGATGCTGCTCCGGTGCGCCATCGACGATCTGACGCTCCTGCCGTCAACCGGACAAGGAGACCGTCGGCCGATCGAAGATCGGTTGTCCGTCACGTGGGTCTCCACCGACGACCCAAGTAACGAGTAGGTAAAGGAATCCAGGGCCCGGCGCCGCTGCCGAGCCTCCGCCTCCTCGTCGCCCACCGCCTTCGCTGTCCACAGGACCCTGTGGATAACTGCGTAGCGTAGCTGAATCGGGCCTTTCGTCACTGAGTGCAGCGGAGGGCGTGCCAGATTGGCCAGACTGGTCAAACTAACCCCTATTTTCCATCTTTACTAACGCGCGTTAGAGAGAAAGGAAAATAGGGGTCTAGTTTGCCCTTTTGGCCAAACCGTCCGCGGAGCCGGAGAGGCGGAGGAGGGCCCGCTCATCTGAGCGTCACATGGCATCCATATATAAGGTAGGAGGGAAAGCGCGACGCCGGCGAATGGCGCGGCGTCCCGCCCTCCTGACGGCCGGTGGCGCTCCTGTGCTCCCCGTACTCTCCTCCGGGTAGAGCGCGGTAGAGCGCCCCGGCCGAAGACTTCCTCCGTAGCTCAGCAGCAGAGCACCGAGCCGGCCTAGCGTTTAACGGTTGTCGCGGGTGCAAGTCCCGCCGGAGGAACTAGCGCCTGACGGAGGCGCAGGACGCAGTGCGGGAGTGGCCCACTGAAATCGTCCGTAAGCCGTAAGCCCGCGACGAGCGCAACACCACTCGCGCATCGGCGGCAGGTACCGTCATGCCTAGCTAGCTCAGTGGCAGAGCGCCGGCCTCATAAGCCGGAGGTCGGTGGTTCGAGTCCATCGCTTGGCACGCATCCGGACCTGTTACCTCGACTGGCGCCACAGCCCGGGGTCGGAGCAAACACAGGTAGGCGGACGGTCGTCGGCGAGGGGAAACCATCGCACCCGGGGAACAGTCCGGGATACGCCGGCCGACGCCGAGGAAGGTTGGGCACTGGCATGCCAAGCGCTCTCGAAAAGCGTCACGGGGCAACCCGTTGGAGGTTCGACTCCTCCGCCTTCCGCAAGGCTCCGGCATCCCTCTCAGGTCCCAATCCTGGCGTGGTCGGAGCCCCGAGCGCTGAGCCCTGGGAGGCAAGCGGGCCTGTAAAGCCTGCGCTGCGAGAGCGGCTAGCGTGGTTCGATTCCACGGCCGCGCACTTCGACGAGGAAGCAGAGACAGCGCCTAGGCTGCGCCGGCGTACGCGCCCGGCCCTCGTCGATTAGCCCCTGTAGCTCAGCCGGAAGAGCGCCTCTCTCGTAAAGAGGATGTCGCGGGTTCGACTCCTGCCAGGGGCTCCACGGGACATGGCGCAGCTTGGTCAGCGCATCCGCTTTGGGAGCGGAGGGCCGCCAGTTCGAATCTGGCTGTCCCGACACAGACGCAGCCCCGCCACGGTGACGACTTCACCCGTGAGCGGGGCTGAGCTATTTCCGGGCGTCGTCAGACTCCGCGCCGGCGGAACGTCAGGCTGACGAACCTGGTCAGCCCCTCGCCCTCCGACTGACGGTCGATGAGGACCCAACCGATGTCCTCCACGGCTCCGATGGCCAACGCCAGGTCGGTGTCGTTCTTCGTCGGCCGCGGATGGAACTTGTTGACGAAGATCGCGTCGCCCCGCTTGTACGCGAGCCGGGCCAGATCCTCGATCGATCCGTAACCCCGCTTCGCCAGAAATGACTTCAACATGCCGTGATCCTACGGCCAACGACCGGGCCGTGGAGGCGATATGGCGTGGGAAGGAAGCACTCGCCGGCAACGCCTCCCGCGCAACTGGCCCGCTATCCGACGCCGCATTATCCGGCGCGACGGAGGCGTCTGTGTGGCCCGCTACAGCGACGGCCGGCGGTGCGAACTGCCAGGCACTGACGTGGACCATATAGAGCCCGGAGACGACCACAGGGACGAGAACCTACAGCTCCTGTGCCCGTGGCACCACCAGCGTAAGTCATCCACGGAAGGTGGCACAGCAGCCGCACTCAGACGGCCCTCTGTGCACAGACTCCCTTCTACACACCCCGCCCTGGAGGACTGATGAGAGCGCTACTGCGACGGCTGCTGGTACGACGTGAGCGTGCGTACGTGAAGGCTCGCATACGTCAGCCCATCGGTGGTGGCTACGCACCTGCGTACGTGCTGCGTGACGGCAGTGTCGTGGAGCGTGGCACACAGGACCGCCCATGAGCGGCGCCCATGTGGTACTGGAGGAGGCGGACGACACGGGCGAGGACGGCCTGAGTGTCACCCGCGTGATGGTCAACGGCGTCGACGTTGGTCGCCTCGCGAGAGCACCGAAGATCAACGTTGGGATGAAGGACGATCGCTCGCTGACGACCGTGACGATCACGCTTGTGCCGGCTCGCCTGGAGATCAGGGGCGAGCACGCTGACGGTGATCGTCGGGAGCCACGCGCTGGCTTCACGGCCAAGATCGACTGAGCCCGAGGCTCGTCAAGATCGTCGACACTCTGGAGAGCCCCGACCCCAGGGGGGTGACCCCCGCCGGCCGAACATGAAGACCGTAAGAGTGCTGGTTCTCCCCGCCTGTACGGGTCTGGGGCTTCGGAGTCGGCCCGCTGAACCGAGCCGGCTAAGAGGCCGCCAGGCGCCCACACAGGGCCTCGCAGGGGGATCCTAGGAGGGCGGGACGGTCAAAGTGTGACTCGCCGCCATGATATTCTCCGACGAATCTATGCAGGTGGGAGGCTTGAAAGTGTGACCGGCCGCCCGTACCATGAAGACGTGAAGCGTACCTGCGAGATGTGCCCCGAGCCGATGCCGATCACGGCACGGTCCCACGCGCGCACCTGCTCGCCCCGGTGCCGCAAGGCGCTCTCGCGCGCCAACAAGACTTCGCTCCCCATCGAGCTGACGACCCGCGACAGGTGGATCCGACGCTCGTCCTCGAAGGTCCCGCTGACGGTCGCCGGCATGGCTGCCTCTTCGACGGACCCGCGGACGTGGAGCAGCTACAAGGATGCCACCGCATCGTCGGCCGGCGTCGGCCTGGGCTTCGTCCTCTCTGACGTCGACGACATCGTCTGTCTTGACCTGGACCACTGCTTGAACCCGCTCACCGGTCGTCTGGCCCCGTGGGCAGCAGCCATCATCCGCGACGCGGGCGCCACCTACGTAGAGGTGTCCCCGTCCGGCGACGGACTGCACATTTTCGGATACGCCACAGTCCGGCAGGGACGCCGCATCCGACGCCCCGACGGTACGGCCGTAGAGGTCTACGGGACCGGCCGGTACATCGCAATGACGGGCCGCCGACATGGCTCCTGCCCGTCGATCCTCGCGGACCTCTCCGCGGTGGTGACCAAGCTGACGGCGTAGCTCCCGACATGGGACGGCGTTCGTCGTTCCTACATGGGAGGCCCGATGGACGGCGTTCTCACTCAGTGCCCCGCGAGGCACCCGGAGACGAATCAGCAGTGCGTACGCCTGTCGTACCCGCACGAGGAGCACAAGACACAGCACGCGTCTGACGTGTACTGCCGTCGGTGGGCTGACGCGGAGCGTGGCTGATGGCCGGCCGCGGACCAGCACCCAAGGACCCCACCAAGCGCCGCCGGCGCAACGCCGCGGACCCCGAGACCGTGATCGTCCCTGACGACGAACTCCGCGGCCCCGAGCTGCCCGAAGGCGTCCTTGGCGTCAACACGAAGACCGGTGAACTCACCGAGTGGCACCCCATGACGCTGGCGTGGTGGGACACCTGGCGCAAGAGTGCGCAGGCGCAGACCTTCACCGACACCGACTGGGCGTTCCTCGTCGACACGGCTCTCATGCACCACGCGATGTGGGAGAAGGGCCAGTGGACGCTTGCCGCTGAAGTGCGGCTCAGGGCCGCCAAGTTCGGCGCGACGCCGGAGGACCGCGCGAGGTTGAAGCTCAAGGTCGACGACCCCACTAACGCCCCGCAGCGGCCCGCTCAGGCCCCCGCCGGGAACGTCTCAGACATCAACTCACGACGAGCGAGGCTGACCGGCTAACTACAGAGAGGGGCGCCAATGCCGCACGTCACGGTACGCGCCCCGAACCACGATCGCTCCCGCTCTCTGGGCTGGCTGGCCGTGGCGTGGATGGAGTATTTCGTCGTACACGGCCCTGGCGACGTCCAGGGGATGCCCGTATCCCACGGAGACGAGTACACCGGCTTCGTCGTTGACTGCTACGCACTCGGTGAGGGCGGCAAGGACGACGGCCGACTCCTCTACGACTCCGCCTTCTTCTCTCGCCCCAAGGGCTGCGACAAGTCGGGCCTGGGCGCACGCATCGGCCTCTTCGAGGCTCTCGGGCCGTGCCGCTTCGCCGGATGGGCGGAGGGCGGGGAGGTCTACCGCGATCCCTGGGGGCTCGGCTTCGAGTACGTCTACGAGGCCGGCGAGCCGATGGGCCGCCCGGTCACCGTGCCGTACCTCCGAATCATGGCCACCGAGGAAGGTCAGACCGGCAACGTCTACGACACGATTTACTTCAACCTGACCGACGAGGCGTCGCTCCTGAGCCACGTCCCGAACGTCGACCCGGGGCTGACGAAGATCAACCTTCCCGACGGCGGAGAGATCACGCCGTCGACCGCCTCCTCCTCCTCGAAGGACGGCGGGAAGGAGACCTGGGTCTGCTTCGACGAGACCCACCTCTACAACACCCCCGAACTCCGGCGCATGTACGCCACGGTGACGCGTAACCTCCGCAAGCGGAAGAAGATCGCACAGACGTGGTACCTCGAAACCACGACGATGTTCGCCCCGGGACAGGACAGCGTCGCTGAGCGGACGTACGAGGAAGCCGAAGCGATCCGGGAGGCCCGGAAGAAGCGCGGCCGTGCCCGACTCCTCTACGACCACCGGTACGGCATCGTCAAGGATCTCAAGAACGAGGACGAACTCCGCGCCGCCCTCCGTGACGCCTACGGCGACGCCATGGAGTGGATCGACGAAGACACCCTCATCGACGACTTCTACGACCTCCGCAACGACTCCGCCGACGGTAAGCGCTACTTCCTCAACTCGCGGACGTCCTCCTCCGACGCGTGGATGGATCCGGACGCTTGGAAGCTATGCCGGCGCGAGGAGGAGATCGCCCGGGGCGAACTGATCACTTTGGGTTTCGACGGATCGATCCGCGACGACGCGACAGCGTTGTGCGCCGCCCGCGTGTCCGACGGCCATCTTCAGCTCCTCGGAGTCTGGGAGAAGCCCGAGGGCCCGGAGGGCGACGGCTGGCAGGTTGACCGCGAGGCCGTCAACGCCGCCGTGGCTTCCGCCTTCGACCGCTTCGAGGTCTGCGGCTTCTACTGCGACCCGCCGCACTGGCAGGACTACGTAGACGCCTGGACTAGGGACTACGGCGAGGGCCTCCAGGTCCGGGCCGTTCAGTCCCGCCCGCTGGAGTGGTGGACGAACCGGCCGACCGCTATGGAGCAAGCGCTCAACCGCTTCACAGAAGCCGTCGACGACAGGGGACTCTCGTGGGCCGGCGTCGACGAGGCGGACGACGTGGACACGCCCTTCGCCCGCAAGGGCCTGGCGCTTGCCCGGCACGTCCTGAATGCCAAGCGCCGGCCGATGGGCGGCAACCGCCATATCGGCATCGGCAAGGAGCACCCGAAGAGCCCGAAGAAGATTGACGCCGCGATGTCCGCGACCCTCGCCTACGAGGCACGTGCCGACGCTGTGGCCGCAGGAATTACCAAGCGCAAGAAGCGCTCTGGCCGTCTCGTAGCCTTCTAAGGAGGTCCGCTAGTGCCTATCGATGCCTCCGTAGTGGAGTCGCCCGGGTGGTGGCTTCAGCGGCTCGGGAAGAAGCTCCTGGACGAGCGGGACGACCGGACCGGCGACGACAACGAGGTGACTCCCGGGCTGACGTCCCTTCGCCACGCCGCGGAGGGGAAGCCCAAGCTGCCCCACGTTCCCGGTGTTGACCCGCGGGAGATCAAGGAGTGGATGCAGGACGCCCGTACGAACTGGCTATCCCTCGTCATCGACTCCCCGGGCGAGCGGCTCGGAGTAGAGGGCTTCCGGTTCGACGACGCCGGAGAGGATCGCGACTCCGCTGACGAGGCTCGCGTCTCCGACACGGAGGCGAACCGCATCTGGCAGGAGAACAGCATGGATGCTGACTCCGCCCTCGTCCACTACGGCGCAATGTCCCAGCGCCGGGCCTTCGTCCTTGTCGAACGTGGCGACGACGGCCGCCCGGTGCTGACCCACGAGACTCCGACGCAGGTGTCCGTGGAGCACGAGCAGGGTAACCGTCGGAAGCTCGCTGCCGGCCTCAAGCTGTGGCGCGACGACTGGACCGGCGACACCCGGGCCACGCTCTGGACGCCGGCGGAGGTCCACGAGTTCACGACGAAGACGTCCACCCCGACGTTCTCCGGCCGTGCCGCGGAGCTTCGAGGGTGGGACGCCCTGGCGCTCCCGACGCACCCTGACGGCTTCCGCGCGAACGATCTCGGCATGGTCCCGCTCGTCCCCTTCGTCAACCGGCGCAATCGTCGGCCGGAGGGCTTCGCGGAGCACGAGGACGTGCTCTCGATTCAGAACCGGATCAACCTCTCGCTGATCAACCTGATCGCCGCCATGAAGTACGGCGCGTTCAGGCAGCGATGGGCCGCCGGCCTGGAGGTCGACGAGGACCCCGTTACGGGGAAACCGCTCCAACCCTTCCAGCTCGACATTCGGAAGCTCTGGACAACGGACAACCCCGACGTGAAGTTCGGCGAGTTCGCGGCCACCGACCTCATGCCATACGTCCGAGCTGTCGAAGCAGCCGTTCAGGACCTGGCGGCGATCAGCCGGACGCCTCCTCACTACCTCATTGGCGCCGTCGTGAATGTCTCCGGCGACGCTCTGAAGGCAGCAGAGACCGGCCTCATCAGCAAGGTCCGCGACCGCCAGCGAGGCTTCGGCGAGAGCTGGGAAAACGTCATGCGACTGGCCTTCCGGGTCATCGGTGACGAGGCCCGAGCCACGGCGTGGGGAGCGGAGACCATCTGGCGTGACCCCGAGTCCCGCACGATCTCCGAACTTGCCGACGCAGCCGTGAAAAAGGCGTCCGCCGGCGTTCCGTGGCGTCAGCGTATGGAGGACATGGGCTACACGCCCGCGCAGATCGCCCGCATGGAGATCGACCGTGCGGCCGACGCCCTAAACGCTGCTCCCGCGGAGGACCCCGAGCCCGCCTCGCTTCAGGCGAAGCGCGACTCCCGAACGCTGATCACCCGCGAGGCGGACGATGTCCCTGACGCGGCTTGATCGGCAGTACGGGTCGGCGGTCCAAAGCGTCTGGCGTACGACCCTGGGCCGGACCCACCGAGCGTGGGCTGGTCTCGGCACGTGGCGAGACGCCGACGTCCGCCGCTTCGAACGGACTGCACTCCCGGTGCTCCTCGGTGGACAACGCCAGGTAGCCGCCCTGACGACCTCGTACCTCGAACAGCTCTACCGCGAGCTGGACGGCCCTTCCAACCGCGTGAACATCGACTTCGACCAGGTGACCGGACGTGCGCTTCGCGACGTCGACCCCGAAGAGGTGTACCGCAGGCCGTTCAAGGAGATCTGGGGCGCGCTGTCTGATGGCGTGTCCTTCGAGGACGCCTACGCTCGCGGCACGCACCGACTGGACACGATCGCGAAGACGGACCTTCAGCTAGCCCGGACGCATACGGTGCGCGAGGTCGGCGACGACATGCCGCGCTTCACGTACACCGTCCGTGAGTTGCAAGGCGAGTACGACTGTGCTCTCTGCATGATCGCGTCCACCCAGCGCTACCACAAACGGAACTTGGCGCCGATCCATCCGGGCTGTGACTGCCTCGTAAAGCTCGTCACGGCTGACGAGGACCCAGGTCAGGTCATCGACGAAGAGAAGCTGGAGCGCATCCACGACCTCGTCGAAGAGGCGCTGGGGAAGAGCGACCGCGGAGGACGAGCGGTCGACTATCGCAAGATCATCGTCGCCAACGACCACGGCGAAATCGGCCCTGTCCTGGGCTTCGCCGGTCAGCGCTTTACCGGCCCTGACGACATCAACCTTCCGACCTGATGCCCGACACGGGCTGACGACTCCCGACAGGGGAAACACCTATGCCTCGTCGCACTCTCGCACGCCGTAACCTCCTGACCTTCTCCGCAGAGCCCTGGACCCTCATGGAGGGAGAGCCGGGTACCGGCGGGGGCGGTGGAGGCGGTGCTCCGGTTGTCAACGAGCACGGCTACCCGGACAACACGCCGACCGCGGACATGTCCACGGAGCACCAGGTGGCCTACTGGAAGCACCACGCCCGCAAGCACGAGGCCGCCTCGAAGGCTGGCCCCGACGCTGCGGAGCTGGAACGTCTCCGTCAGGCCGACGAGGAGCTGAAGAAGCGCCAGGCCGCAGAGCTGACGGAGACCGAGCGCATCACCGCGGAGAAGGCGACCGCGGAGGCCGCAGCGGCTACCGCCCGCGCGGAAGCCAATGCAGCCGTGCGCAAGGCACTGCTGCTCGAAGTCGCCATGTCGAAGAGCCTCACCCCCGCGCAGGCCGCTCGTCTCCAGGGCTCCACGAAGGAGGAGCTGGAGGCGGACGCGGAAGCACTGCTGAAGGACTTCGCTCCGGCTGGCAACGGCGGGGCGCACCGGGTCGGCGGAAACCGCGGACCCGACGTCGGCGGAGGCTCGTCGGTCGCAACCGGAGCTGAGCGCTTCCGGCAGAAGCACGGCAAGTAACTACCACCTCTTGGAGGACCCATGGACCTCAACCTCAAGGTTGAGAGCTTCACCCAGGACCGCCGTGACTGGCTCGGCAGCGCCCACGGCACTGACGCCCCTGTCTCGATCACCCTGGACGTCTCGAAGTTCACGAAGAACACCCACTACCCGGACGGCTACCTGAAGAGCGGCCTGCCGCTCGGCAAGGTGACGACCGGCGGCAAGTACGGCCCGTACGACGGTGCCGCGGAGGACGGCCGGGAGACCCTCGTTGGTTTCCTCTTCACCGCCGTCGACGTCGACGCCCGCAAGGTTGCGTCCACCTCGGTCGTGGGCTCGATGCTCATCCACTGCTTCATCCGTGAGGCGAAGCTCCCCATCGCCGTCGACGCCAACGGCAAGACCGATGTCGCCGGCCGCGTCATCTTCGTCTGAGAGGCCCTGATACATGCAGCTCATCACTGAGTACGCGACTCCCGCGGAACTCACCGGCTACGCCCGTGAGGCACTCCGGTTCCGCGAGGAGAACACGCTAAACCTGAACCGGTGGCTCCCGAACGAGACCATCAACGACCTGACGTTCCGGTTCAACCGGGGCGGAGGCGGGCTGACCGAGGCCGCCGTCTTCCGGGCGTACGACGCTGAGTCGGACATCGGGACTCGGTCCGGTGGGGCCCGGGTGAGCGGCGAACTGCCGCCCATCTCCCGGAAGATCCCTGTCGGCGAGTACGAGCAGATCCGGATGCGGAACGTCGACACCCAGGCCGCGGAGATCCGCGACGCCATGGAGTCCGACTCCGTGAAGCTCGTGAACGCCATCGCGGCTCGTCTGGAGCTGGCACGCGGCGAGGCCCTCTTCTCCGGTGCCGTCAACCTGAACGAGAATGGTGTTCAGGCGTCTGTCGACTTCGGCCGATCGGCTTCCCACTCCGTCACGGCGGGTACCCTGTGGTCGAACATCGCGGCCCCCGCGTACGACCACCTCATGGCGTGGCTGGAGGTCTACAACGACACCAACGGCGTGCTTCCGGCGTCCATGCTGATGTCGCGCAAGATCTACAACGCCATGCGGAAGAACACGCAGATCATCGCCCTTGCCTTTGCGGGGCAGAGCGGTGCTCCGGGCATTTTGACTCGCGAGGGCCTGAACGCCGTGCTGGGTGAGTACGACATCCCGCCGATCGAGATCTACGACGCCAAGGTGTCCGTCGCTGGTGTCGCCACCCGGGTGACTCCGGAAGACAAGCTTCTCTTCCTGCCCGAGCAGGGTGACGCAGCCGGCAAGACCCTCTGGGGTGTTCCGGTGGAGGCGAACGACCCGCGTTACGGGCTGGCGGGTGACTCTGCCGGCGTGGCCGTCGGTGGGTACAAGAGCGAGGACCCGCAGACCGTGTGGACCCGCGCTACCGCCATTGCGCTGCCCGTCGTGGCGGCTCCGGACCTGACCTTCCAGGCCGACGTTCTCTGACCCGAAACGCGAGGCATTTACGCATGGCAACCCTGAAGACGAACGTCCACGTGACGGACTCCGCGGGAGTGAGCCACGTGTTCGGCCCCGCGGACGAGGTCCCGGAGTGGGCACAGGCGCTCATCACCAACCCGAAGGCGTGGCAGGTTCCGCCGACTCCGCGTGAGTCGACTCCTGCGGCGCCCCCGGCGAAGAAGGCGGCCCCCGCCAAGCGCGCGGCTCCACGCCGGAAGGCAGGCGGCAACGATGCTGCTGTTTCAGACGGCTGAGCTGCGCGCCCTCCTTGGCACTCCGATCAGCGATGAGCGAGCCCAGCTCGCCCACGACCTGGCGGAGGACGCCATCATGGGCGAAGTGGGGGAGCGGATCACCACCCCTCCACAACGTGGCATCAAGACGGTGGCGCTGTCCGTCGCCGCTCGCATCCTGACGAACCCCCAAGGGGTCCGGTCGGAGCAGGCGGGCGGCATGCTGGTCAGCTACACCGACGCACAGACCGGCGTGGTCCTCTCTGACGACGAGCTGCGTCGGCTGCGACGAGCCGTCGGCATGAGCGCGGGCGCCGGGATGCTCAACATCGCCCCGGAAGAGGCGGCGTACCCGACGTCGGTCTGGCGGCCGGTATGAGCCTGATCTCCTCCGTCATGTCGCAGTCCTGGGTCATCGAGCGCCCTGGACCCCGCGTTCGGGACTCCGCGGGGACCTGGGTCGCTGGCCCGCCGATACAGATCCGGGTCGACCACTGCGCGGTCATGAGCCCGTACGGCGTGACCGTCGGATCCTCCTCCGAGGACCACGACGCCAGCGAGACCGTCACAACCCGCAGGGTTTTCGCGGCCCCGCTCGGCACCGACGTCCGGCCCTCGGATCGCATCGTCAGCCTGGACGGCTCCGAGAAATGGGAAGTCATCGGCCGCCCGCTGGTCTTCCCGCTGACGTCCCTGGCTCGCGTCGAAGCCGCACTTAAGGAGGTGACCGGCTGATGGCGTACCGCTCCACGTACACCGGCAAGTACAACGGCCTTGGCCGCATGGTCAGTCGCCCGTGGCTGGCGAAGCCCTGCCGGGACGCTGCCGTGAAGATCATGCAGGTAGCGCAGGCGTCTGCCCCTGTCGGCAATCCGGCGGAAGACAAGCACCCGGGGCTCTACAAGGCGTCCTTCGACGTCGTGCCAGTCCTCAAGAACGTGCCGTTCCGTGGTAAGCCCCGACAGCGCTTTGGCGCCGCCGTGGTCAACACCGCTCCGCACGCCTGGCGCGTGGAGAAGGGCGACGGAAGAGTCCCGCGATACGCCGTTCTCCAAAAGGCCGTGGATGCCGTCAAGGCGGCGCACGGTGGCTGACATCGAAGAGATCTTGGCCCCATGGCTGGAGTCCCGCTTCGACGTCTTCAGCGCTGCGGGAACGCCCGCCGATCTGGAGGACTCACTCCCCATGATCCGAGTGGAGCGCGGAGGCGGCTCCGACGGGCGCTTCTCGATGAACCCCAGGGTGTACGTCGACGTCTTCGCGGCCACGGCCGACGAGGCGCGTGACTTGGCGGGCCGGGTGCGCGACGCCCTTGTACTGCTCAGCGGATCTGTCCCCGGCGCCGTCATCCGCGGCGTCCGCTGTGACTCCGGCCCATCGCGACAGCCTTGGGCCAGCGAGGCAATCCACCGACGTGGCGCGACGTACACCGTGAGCCTCCGGGCCGCGTAACCCCCGAACTCCCTTAGCTCCGTGAGTCGACTCGCGGGGCCCCTACGTATGCCCTGGAGGCATTCATGGCGGACACCCGCAATGCGGATCTGACCTTCGGCGCGAGTGACTATCTTGTCTACGCCGCGCCGCTCAACACCGTGGCTCCCGGTTCCTTCGAGGACCCCGCCGACGCGTGGATCAACCTCGGTTGGGTCACCACCGAGGGTGGCCTCTTCAAGATCGAGGAAGAGAGCAAGGACGTCGAAGCGGCCGGCGCTCTGGAGCCGATCCGGACCCTGATGACCAAGAGTGTCAAGTCTCTCCAGGTCACCTTCCTGGAGGCGCTCAACCCGTACGTCCGGTCGCTGTACGACAACGTGCCGGTGTCTTCTCTGGAGCCGACGACCGATGTCGCGTCGTACGACCTCCCCGACAAGCCCAACGACCTGCGCTACGCGTTCGTGTTCGACACGCTCGACGGCGACAAGCGCATGCGGCTCTACATGCCGAACGGCAAGGTCACCGAGCGAGGCGACGAGCAGCCCCAGACCACGGGCGAGATGGCGCTCCAGATGACCTTCAAGTTCTACAAGGGCGCGACGTCAGCGGCGGTCAAGCGCTCGATCGACTACGGCGGCGTTGACGTCTCGGGCTTCTTCCCTGACGAGACCCCGTGAGACCAGCGGGGCCCTGTACCGAGCGGGTCCGGGGCCCCGCTTCATCTACACGCAGACATACAACGACCCGCGCAGAGCTACAACCCCCTGACATAGGAGACCCGCGCCCATGACTGACTCCAACATCACCGACGCCCAGGAGAACGAGGCGACCGGAACGTACGGCACCGCCACCGTGTGCGATGTCGAACTCCGCGTCAAGCCCGCCAACCAGTGGCGGCCCTCGTACATTCGCGCTCTCCGCGAAGGCGACTACGACGCGTGGGCGGCCGGCGTCCTGCACGCGGACGACGTCCAGACCTTCATCGACCTGGATCCGACCTTCGACGAGATCAACGAGTTCACGTCGGCCGCCATGGAGACCACGGGCGACACGGCGGGAAAGTCCTCTGGACGTGCGCGGTCCTCTCGGAGCACGCGGAAGCGCTAGAGGCCGACATCCCGCGGTACTACCCCGGAGCCCGGCTCCTGGACGTGTACTGCGGGAGGGCCTCCCTCCGCACGATGCGGATCTGGATCGAGCATCTCCCGCCCGAGTCGGCGACGAAGACCGCAATGCGGAACGACGTCCCTGACGATGTCATGGCGCAGGCCAGCGCCGACTACCGCCCGGACAAGGCGGCGTGGAGCCGCGAGGAGATTCTCCTCGTAGAGCTGAAGGACGAGGTCATTCGGCTCCGGAACGCGACGCTCGCAGCAGCGGGGGCTACTCCTCCCGAGTTCATCCCCACCTCACGACCCGGGATTCCCCCGAAGTCGGCATCCGCTCCGCGCATGTCTGACGAGCAGCGCCGCGCACTTGACCCGCGGCTGAGAAACCAGCCGAAGGAGGCGTGATGCCTGATCTCGATATTGTGGGTGGTGCGGCGGTCGACGTCGTTCCCGTGATCCCGCAGTTCCACGCCAAGCTGAAGGCTCTGGTTCTCCCCATCGCTGACAAGGTCGGCGAAGAGGCGGGCCGGAAGATGGGCGAGGCGATCAGCAAGAACATCGTCATCGCCATCCCCAACGCCATCAACCAGGGTGGTAAGGCTGGTGTCCGGGCTGCGGGCAAGCAGGGTGATGACGCAGGTGGGGCGTTCTCGCGCTCGATCCGGCGCAAGCTCGAAGCAGCGTTCAAGGCCATGCCGAAGCTTGACGTCAAGCTGGGTGATTCCGGTGTCGACGCCGAACTGGCGCGCATCCGGGCCAAGCTGGAGCAGCTCTCCAACAAGCGCATCGGGATCGACGTCAGCGCGGAGGCGGCCGAAGCGCAGATCACGCGCCTGGAGGCGCAGCTCCGGGAGCTAGGGGCATCCCACCCCAACGTCGCCGTGCGCGCCGACACCGCTACCGCCCGAGCGGCGCTCGCGGAGATCCGGGCAGAGATCGCCTCCATCGGCGGTCGACGCACGATCGCCCTGGAAGTTGACGGTGCCTTCGGTGCGAAGCTGCGGGCAGCCGTCGCGGAGGCGCAGGCGTCCCTTCCTGAGATCAACGTCGACGCCGACACGAGCCCGGCCCGCGCCGAAATTCAGCAGCTCCGTGAGCGACTGGCGGCCCTGTCCGACGCGCGTATAGGTATCGACATCGACGCCGCGGAAGCCATGGCGCAAATCAGCGCTGTGCAGGAGCGGCTACTCGTCCTCTCCCTGACGACGGCCGACGTCGACGTACGGGTGGACGCCGGAGCCGCTGCCGCGCAGCTCGCGACTATCCAGGCGATGGCGGACGACACCAAGACGTTTCGCATTGACGCTGTGTCTGACACGTCGGGGGCTACCCGAGCGTTGCTTGCCCTGACCCTTCAGGCTGCCGCACTCGTGGCGATCCCGATCGGCCCCGTTCTAGCGGCCGGTCTCGGAGCCGTGGTGTCGATGGCTGCTGCTGCGGGTGCTGGTCTCGGAGCCGTAGGCCTCGTCGCCATCCCCGCCGTCAAGGGCGTCATGGAGGCGATCAAGGCCAAGACAGCAGCCGAGAAGGAGGCGTCCCAGGCCACCGACGACAGCGCGAAGCGCTCCGTCCAAGCCGCGCAGCGTGCCCTTCAGATGGCTGGTGCACAGGCGTCCCTTGCCTCCGCCCACCGCAACGCCGCGCGGTCCATCGCGTCGGCCAACCGAGCCGTGGAGGACTCCGAGCGAGCCGTTCGTGACGCTGTCCAGCGGGCCGCCGATCAGCGTCAGCGCTCCGCGGAACAAATCCAGCGGGCGCAGACAGCTCTTGCCGACTCGCACCGCCGGGTACGCAACGCTCAGGAAGGTCTCGCCGACTCCCAGCGCACGGCCCTGGAAGCGGAGCAGGATCTCACCCGGGCCCGGCAGGATGCAGAGAGGGCGCTGAAGGACCTCCAGGATCGTCTTGCTGAAGGCTCTCTGGACCAGCGCGAGGCTGCTCTTCGAGTCCGCGAGGCTCGCGAAGAGCTGGAGCGAGCAACCGCCGGCTACAACGTCGGCACCGTCAGTCAGATCGACTACGAGCGCGCCCAGCTCGCTTACGACAAGGCCATCCAAGGTCAGAAGAAGCAGGAGCAGGGTTACAAGGAACTCCAGCGGCAGGCCCGTGAGCAGGCCAAGGCCGGAGTCGACGGCAACGATGCCGTCAAGGACGCTGCCGACCGCCTGGCCGACGCTCAGCGACGAGTCCGAGACCAGACAGAGGCCGTCGCCGACGCTCAGCGCTCGGTCCGTGAAGCCGCTATCGCCGTGGCCGACGCGCAGTCGGACGCTGCGCGGTCCCAGCGTGACTCTGCGCAGGCTGTTGCCGACGCTCAGCGTGGCGTTGCGGACGCCGTTCAAGCTGCGGCCGACGCTCAGGTGTCCGCAGCAGATTCGATCGCTGCGGCTGAGCGGGGTGTTGAGTCGGCTCGCCTGTCGGGAATCGATACCACGACGAAGGCCGTCACGAAGTCGGACGAGTACCGCAAGGCACTCGCGAAATTGACACCGGAGGGGCGAGCCCTTTTCGACGCCATCGCGGGGCCGAAGGGGCTCGTCGGGGCGTTCAAGGAGTGGAGCCGAGAGCTTCAGCCGGAGGTACTACCTCTTTTCACTCGTGCAGTCGAAGGAATGAAGCGGTCGCTTCCGGGCCTTACGCCTCTGGCCGAGGGTGCCGCAGCCGGTATCGAAAAAATCATGGACCGCGCATCGGCCGATCTGAAGGAGCCGTTCTGGCAGTCCTTCAAGAAAGACCTGGACGAAAACGTCACGCCCGCAGTCGAGGGATTCGGCGTCAGCTTCGGAAACATCCTGAAGGGCGTTGCCGGAGTCGTCGACGCCTTCCTCCCGAAGATGGACGGCATAGCCGATAAGTCGGAAAGCATCACCGGCAAGTTCGCCAAGTGGGGGACGAGCCTGAAGGGAAGTCCCGAGTTTGAGAACTTCCTGAAGTACGTCAAGGACACCGCCCCCAAGCTGGCTGAATTCATAGGCGACGTCTTCGGAACTATCGTCGACGTAACGAAGGCCCTCCAGCCCCTTAGCGCAGCCCTGTTCGAGGCCGCTGACCCGGTTTTCACGGTCGTCCGCTGGCTGCTGACGAACATCCCTGAACTCGTCATCGCCCTCTTCGCGATGTACGCAGCTCAGAAGCTGATAACGCTCGGAATGGCCGCCTTTGCCGGTGCCATGATCCTGTATCAGTCCGTGATGATCATCGCGACCATCGCGACGGCCGGCTGGGCTGTGGCACTGAACGCGACGGGAATTGTCCCGATCATCCGGGCCATCGTGCTAGTGGTCGGCCTCTTGATCGCAGCCGTCATCTACGCGTACAAGAACTGGGACTGGTTCCGAGTCACCGTCGACACCGTGGCGGGCGCCATCAAGAAAGCAGCCCTGTGGATCTGGGATAACGGACTGAAGCCCGCCTTCGACGGGATTTGGATCGGTCTCCAGGCGATTGGCACTGCTGCTACGTGGGTGTGGGACGTCATCCTGAAGCCCGTGTTCGGATTCCTCTATAAATGGGGGAAGATCCTGTTCACGGCGCTGGTCGTGGTTTTTCTTGCGCCTGCGGTGGTTGCTTTCAAGGTGCTCGGAGCTGTCGGCAAGTGGCTCTGGCGGGAGGTGCTCGGACCGGTCTTCCAGTGGATCGGGGACAAGGCGGTTTGGCTTTACGAGAAGTGTATCAAGCCCGCCTTCAAGTGGATTTGGGATCGCCTCAAGCTGGTCGGCGACGGAGCGAAATGGTTGTGGGACGAGGCAATCCGGCCGATCTTCAACTGGATCGGCGACAAAGCGACTTGGCTCTACGAGAAGGGCATCAAGCCGCACTTCGACAACATCAAATCCGCCATGCGCCTCGTCGCGGATTCCTTCGGTAAGGCGAAGGGCGACATCAAGAAGGCGTGGGATCAGATAGCGGGCATCGCGAAAAAGCCCGTAGAGTTCGTGATCGACAAGGTCTACAACGACGGCATCGTCCCCCTGTGGAACCGCGTTGCCGGAATCACCGGCGCCGACCCCCTGAAGAAGTTCAAGGGATTCCACACCGGCGGCATCATGTCCGGCTACTCCCCGGGCCGTGACGACCGTGTCATCGCCGTTGGCGGTGGTGAGGCGATCATGCGCCCCGAGTGGACGCGCGCAGTCGGTGCAGACACGATCAACTCGTGGAATGCGGCAGCCCGGTCCGGCGGCGTTGGCGGCGTTCAGCGAGCGATCTCGAACGGTTTGCCTGCCTTCAAGGACGGCGGAATCGTCGGATGGTTCAAGGACAAGGCCGGTGACGTCGGCGACTTCCTCTCGGGGGCCGCGGACTTCGTGAACCCGTCGAAGCTCTTCGACAAGGCCAAGAACTACCTGTCCGGCAAGATGGACTCGATCCGTGAGAACCCCTGGGCCCGCCAGGTGGCGAAGATGCCGCTCAAGATGCTTTCCAGCCTGAAGGACACCGCCCTTGGTGTCTTCGGCTTTGGAGGCGGAGGGAGCGGCCCGTGGGCCAAGCCGGTCAACGCTGGCTATGGCACACCGTTCGGCAAGGCCGGGTCCATGTGGTCGTCCGGCCGGCACACCGGTCTGGACTTCCCGGCAGCAGTCGGCACAGCCGTCAAGGCCGTCGCTGACGGCCGAGTCGCCATGGCCAAGTCGGGCGGCCCGTACGGCAACCACATCCTCCTCAACCATGGTGGCGGTCTGACGTCGTTGTACGCGCACCTGAACAGCATCCTGGCGACGGTGGGCGACAACGTGAAGCGGGGCCAGAAGATCGGCACCGTGGGGTCGACCGGCAACTCCTCCGGCCCTCACCTCCACCTGGAGGCGCGGGTCAACGGCAAGGCTGTCGACCCGATGACCTACCTCTCCGGAGGCGGGGGAGCGGGCGGCAAGGGTGTCGAGCGTTGGAGGCCCGTCGTCAAGGCGGCCTTGGCAGCAACCGGCAACCCTGCGAGCTACGCGGACCTGACGCTGCGCCGGATGAACCAGGAGTCGGGCGGCAACCCCAACGCAGTCAACAACTGGGACGTAAATGCCAAGAACGGCACCCCGTCGGTAGGCCTGATGCAGGTCATCAAGCCGACCTTCGAGGCGTTCGCCGGCATGTTCCGCAAGCAGGGGCCGTTCAAGCACGGCGTCTCTGTGGACCCGATGGCGAATGTGTTCTCCTCCATGCGCTACGCCAAGTCGCGCTACGGATCTCTCCCGACGGCCTACAACCGCCCAGGCGGCTACGCCAAGGGCGGCTTCCCGCAGATCGGCGAGATGGCGTGGGTCGGCGAGCAAGGCCCGGAGCTGCTGGAGTTTCTCACCCCGACGAGGGTCCACTCCAACGCGGATTCCATGGCCATCGCCCGCGCAACGCAGAGCATCCCGGCGCAGGGCGGAGCAGCGCCAGTCGTCAACGCGGACGTCCACGTCTGGATCGGCGACCGGGAAATCACGGACATCGTGCGGGTGGAGGTCGACGCCCGTCAGGACGCGGTAGCCACCGCACTAGGAACAGGACGGTACTACTGATGAGTGAGGCCCCTCCCGAGATCGGACCGTACCCGGAGCCCGACCCGGATCCGGGCCCGTCCCCGGTCTACTCCGCACCGGATCCGGTGGAGGCTCCTCCCCGGCCGCCTGGTGACGGATACAGCCCCGGCAGCAACGACGGTGCCAACGGCGGCATCGGCGACGGCGGGGGAGACGGGGGCGGTGACGGCGGATGAGCGTAGCGTCCAACCTCTTGCCAGCGAATACATCGGGCATCGAGACGGACACCAGCGGGTGGACGGCGGGGGCGAACACCTCGCTTTCGAAGTCCACCCGCTTCTACAACGGAACCGCCTCTTTGGGCCTCACCGCCACGGCAGGCGGCACGGTCACGGCTACCACCTCCGCCCGCGTGGCGGTGGTAGCGGGGCAGGAATACACGGCGTACAGCTACTGGGCAAACGCCGTTGCTGCGGCCGGCCGTTCGGCGACTGTCCGCGTCGACTGGTACGCGGCCGTATCCGGCGGGAGCGCCATCAGCTCCGTCACGTCTGCCGCCAGCTCGCTGCCCAACGCGACGAGCTGGGCCACGCCCCCGCCTATCCTCATCGGAACCGCTCCGGTCGGCGCGCAGTATGCCTCCGTGACGGTAACGTGCACCGGCCTGAGCGCCGGGGCGACGGTCGTGACAGACCAGGTGCAGTTCGGGCCTCCGGCGCTCATCGCAGGCAACCTCCTGCCGTACAACACGCAAGGCTTCGAGGTAGACGCCTCGGGCTGGGTGGCGAGCGCGGGATGCACCCTGGCCCGCACGTCGTCGGCCAGCTACGAGGGGTGGCACTCCCTTCAGCTCACCACGACAGTGGTGGGGGACGCGATCATCCGCACCGGCCCCCTGACGCCTGTGACGGCTGGGGCTGAATTCCTCTCCACGGCGTGGTTCCAGACGCCCACCGTGGGCACCGAAGTCCGGCTCCAGATGCTCTACTTCGACGCAGACGGGCAGGTCGGGGCTCGCAGCTCACGCACGTGGTACGCCGATGCGCCAGCAACGTGGAAACGAATGGCAGTAACCGGGCGGGTTCCGGAAGGAGCTACCCACGCCCGCACCTATGTGTGGGCTGTATCCACCACGGTGGGGCAAACGGTTCTCCTGGACCAGGTGAACCTGATGCCGGCGCCGACTCCCGCAGGGTCGGTTATCGACTACAACACGCAGTCGATGGAGCTTGACGTCTCCGGCTGGACCGCCGTCTCCGGATGCACTATCAGCCGCACCACCGAAACGGCGTGGGATGGTACGGCGTCACTCCGGGTCGACGAGGTTGGAACGACCGGAATGGACGCGACGGTCGCCCTGAGCACAGCCGTGCCGGTAAGTCCCCGCCAGGCGTATCAGGTTGCTCCGCTGCTCAAGCTGGGCGCTGGAGACGATGGTCGGCTGTTCACAACGACGTACAGCTGGTTCAACGCTGTAGACGAGCTGATCCGGTCAGCGTCAGTGACGTGGTCACTCGGACCGTCGGCCGGTACGGGGTGGTACGCCACCACGACCAGTGCCGTGGCCCCGTCGGAGGCTGCGACGCTGATCGTCAGTTTCCGCATCGTGTCACCGCTGGTAGGACAGCCTGCTTACCTGGACGACGTACAGATCATCCCAGGCGGCCTAGCCGCCATCGCGGACCCGGTACCGACGAGCTTCAGCGCGTCCGTCGCCCTCCAGGGCCTGACCAGCGGCGGGTACACGTACTGGGGTCTGTGGAGGCAGGGAGCAGACGGAGCACTCGTTCCGATACGCGGACCGCAGTCAGACCTAACTCAGGTCTCCATCGTCGGCGACACCGTCGTGGTGGAGGACTACGAGGCGCCGCTCGGTATGCAGGTTCGCTACTACCTGAAGATCTGGACCGGCAGTAGCTACCGCTCGGTGCTCTCCGATCCGGTCACCATCCCCGAGCCGCCATCGACCGAGATCGTCATTAAAGATCCGGGCCTCCCGGCACGCCAGACGACGGCCGTCGTGTCCAAGGGCGGGCAACCCCAGTGGACAAGGCGAGCCCGGCAGGGCGTCAATCCGGTTCGCGGGCGGTCCCGGCCCATCGTCATCTCCGACGTCCGCACGTCCCGCGAGGGCACGATGACGCTCGTCACGGAGACGGCGGAGGATCTCGCCTCGATGTGGTGGCTCCTGGAAACCGGCAACGTCCTGCTGATCCAGTGGCCCTCTCTGTGGGGCGAGCGTGACGTATACGTCTCCATCGGCGACGTCGTGGAGGCCCCGGTCATCGAGTACGCGGAGTACACCGACCGCACGTGGACGATCCCTCTGACAGAGGTGGACCGCCCCATCGGGGGCGTCACCGGATCCGCCGGCCGCACCTGGGCGACGGTCCTCTCCGACCACACCGACGCTATGGATCTGCTCACCTCGTACGCCTCCTGGCTCGGGGTCTACACCGGACTGGAGGGGACGTAAGTGCAGCCTGTAGGCGCGAAGTTCCTCACAGCCCTGACGACCAGCCACTCCATGACGGTCAGCGTGAGTGCCATGCTCGGCTCCCTCGTCACCATCCCGGACGTTCCTGTGACGGATGGGGCGGTGACGGTGGACCGCGGAAGCAAGGTCCGGCGGACGCTCTCGTTGACGGTGGCGGACCCGAAATACCTCCCCTGGGGAGAGCTGGATCCGCTCGCCGTCTACGGCCAGAAGCTCGTCGTGTCCCGCGGAATCCGCTACGCCGGCGGGCAGAGTGAATCCGTTCCGCTCGGCACGTTCCGGATCAACGAACCGCAGGGCGACACCCTATACGGCCCGGTCACGCTGACGGGTCAGTCGTCGGAGTGCTACATCATCGACGACAAGTTCATTGTCCCCACATCGACACGCGGATACACGACGTGCGTGCCAGCGATGGAATACCTCATCCGCCAAACACTCCCGGATGCCGTAATCGTCAACACAACGGCAGGATCACGAGACCCGTCCTGCGCCGTTGCGACGTGGGACAGCGGTTCTGACCGGTGGGACGCCGTGCAACAGATCGCCCTTTCCATGCAGGCGGAAGTCTACGTCGACGCTCTGGACCGATTCGTTATCGCCGACATCCCCAACGTCGCGACATCATCCGTTGTCTGGAGCATCGCGGAGGGTGAGGGCGGAACACTCATGTCTGCCGCCCGGTCAATGTCCCGTACCGCCGTTTTCAACGCCGTTGTGGCAAGCGGTGAAAATGTGGCCGCCGGAGGAACTCCGGTGAGCGCCGTTGCGTACGACACGAATCCGTCGAGCCCGACGCGATGGGGCGGCCCCTTCGGGCGAGTTCCGAAGTACATTTCGTCCGCCCTGCTAACGACCACGGGAGCATGTCAGGCGGCTGCGGACTACGCCCTATTCGACGCCGTGGCTAGGAATGTGCAGCTCTCCATTTCGGCAATCCCGAACCCCGCACTGGAAGCCGGCGACTGCCTCCGCATCTCGCACACGGGGCGCAAGGAGCTAGCCATCGCGCAGTCCTTCACCATCCCCCTGACGGCAGAGGGCTCGTCCTCGCTGACGCTGCGGGGCGGGAAGGAGGAAACCCCATGACGCCTGATGGGCGCCTCTCAGAGGCCGTACAGCGGGCCGTAGGCCGGGCGCTCCAGCAACAGGTCGGCGGGTGGCTGATCGCCACGGTGACGGCTGTCAACAGCGGTGGCACCGTCGATATCACCACCGCCCGTGGACCCGTCGCAGCAGTACGCCGGCTCAAATCCTACTCCGCTCCGGCCGTCGGGGACCGGGTGAAGGTGGATTTCAAGCCCGACGGCAACTGGATCGTAGTAGACGCCCTGGCGTCGTGAGGAGCAACTGAATGCCTACCACTGACGGATGGGGCCAGAAGGTCCCCTATCCGGTACTGAGCGACGCCCCGAACATCGAACTTGCCTTCCAGGGGGCGGTAAACGCCCTGGCAGCAATCGGTGTCATGAAGTTCGCCAACGCCAACGAGCGTTCCGCGACGATGACCGGAGCGTTTAAGCCCGTTCCCGGCATGATCTCGTACCTAATCGCCGAAGACCGCTGGGATCGATACGACGGCGACAAGGTGTGGCGGCCGATGTCTCCAGGTCCGTGGAAGCCGATCACGTTCGCATCGGGGTACACCGCAGGTGGCGGAAGCCCCGGATACCGCATCATCAACGGAGAATCCCAACTCCGCGGAGCATTCCAGCGGACAAACGGTGCGGACCTCGTTGCCAACGTCGAAACGACGTTCCTGACGCTGCCATCGGAGGCGCGCCCGACGTCGACTCGGTCGTTTGTCGTCAGCGCGAACTTTTCCACCAGCGGGGGCGTAAGCCGGTTCTCGGCTCGTATCACGATCAGCAGTGGGGGCGTGTGTTCTTTCCGCCTCCCCGAGGGAATGACGTCGTCCTTCGTCTACCTGGACGGAATCCGTATTCCGCTCGACTGACCTGCGCACCACAAGCCATTCACGCCCCGCCAGTCGGGGCTTTTCTATGCCCTGGAGGGGGATCTCATGGCAACACCGATGACTGCCAGTCAGTTCGTCAAGGCGCTGGAGGACGAAGGCGTCGACGTCAAGGAGTACAGGAGCTGGCGGACGCACAACCGGAACCACAAGGGGGCGTGGGGCAACGTCAACGGCGTCGTCATCCACCACACCGCCGGCGTTAACAGCCTCGCCCTCTGCTACGACGGTATGGCCGGACTCCCTGGTCCGCTCTGTCACACGCATCTGGCGAAGAGCGGCCTGGCGACGATGGTCGGTCACGGGCGCGCGAACCACGCTGGCACGTTCCCGGCGAACGCATTCAACGCCATGCTGAACGAGTCGTCCACGCACCCTCGGCCTTCGGGTGCGGAGACCGTCGACGCCAATGCCCGCACCTACGGCATTGAGATCGAGAACCTGGGCAACGGGCGTGACTTCTACCCGCAGAAGCAGTACGACGCTGCTGTCCGCTGGGCAGCCGCTATCTGCCGGTTCCATGGCTGGACGGAACACTCCGTGATCGGCCACAAGGAGGGGACGACCCGGAAGATCGACCCCAAGGGTCCGATTGGCAACGCAGGCGGCCCGCAGTTCGACATGAACCAGTTCCGCAAGGACGTGGCCGCTCGGCTGAAGAAGGACGAGGCACCGTCGAAGCCGACCCCCGCGCCGAAGCCGAAGCCGAAGCCCGCAGCTCCCGCGAAGCCCACCGTCGACCTGTCGAACCTCATCGCCGCCGCTCGTCGCGACCCGGGTCTCAAGCAGGGCGGCACCACGCACCCTGCTGACGTCAAGCTCGTCGAGGCGGCACTCCAGAAGGAGGGCCTGCTCTCCGCGGCGTACGCCAAGGACGGCAGCTTCGGCACCCTGACCCGCACTGCGTACGCCGCCTGGCAGCGCCGCTGTGGCTACACCGGATCCGCGGCCGACGGCATCCCGGGCAAGGCATCGCTGGAGAAGCTGGGTACCAAGCGCGGTTTCAAGGTCAAGGCGTGATGGCTGATGGCACCTGAGATCGTCATCGCCGTCATCACCGCTGCATCCGTTCTGGGTGCGGCGGTGGTGGCCGCCCTTCCCGCGCTCCTCAACTCCCTCCGACGGACCCGTAACGCCGTCGGCACCGTGGAGGAGACCGTCCAGGCTCAAGGTGCCGAGACCCGCGCGGCCACCATCGACGCTCTGGACGCTGTAGGGAGCCGCCTGGAGGCGCGCTTCAACGCCCGTATCGACGACCTGCGCGACGACATCGACGACGTCCGCGAGGACATCACTCGCGTCCGCGAATGGCAGGCAGGCCACGACGCAGAGCACATTATCGCCCGCCCCCGAACCGGAGGAGACGCCGCATGAGTATGCCCGCAGGCATCGCTACCGTCACGCTCACCGGCCGCTACCTCCGTCCCGACGGAACGCCACTCAAGGGGACGGTGACGATCGCAGCCCCAAGCCTCGTCACCCTGCCCGGTGCCGACACCATCAGCGCCGGCGCTGCGACGGTGACGCTGGACACGACGGGTGCTTTCAGCGTCTTACTGATCTCCACGGACCAGATGGACATGCAGCCCACGGGCTGGGCGTACCAGATCACCGAGAAGTTCCAGGACATCGCCACCCGGAGCTATGCCATACAGCTCCCGGCCTCGGTCCCGGTCGTCTCCATTGCCGACATCGCGCCGTCCGACCCGTCGACCGGTCAGTACGTCCTCGTCCCCGGACCCACCGGGCCGTCGGGGACGAGCATCCTGACGGGCACCGGCACACCGAGCCCTCTCCTCGGTGCGAACGGAGACCTCTTCGTCGACCAGACGGAGGGCAGCGTCACGCTCTACGGCCCGAAGGCGTCCGGCGCCTGGCCTGCGGAAGGCGTGGCACTGGGCGGGGGCGGCCTGATCTCCTCCGTCAACGGGCAGACCGGAACGGTTGCACTGACCGCCACTGACGTCGGCGCTCTGCCTCGCGCCATCCAGACCGTCTCCGCCCTGACGTCGCAGAGCCTCTTCTACATCGCCCACCGCGGAAGCGGGGCGGAGCTGGCGGGGGAGCACACCCTCGAAGCCTACGAAGCGGCGGTAGCTGCTGGCGCTCAGGCGATCGAGGTGTCCGTCAGGATGACGGCCGACGGCGTACTGGTCTGCGGCCACGACGAAAGCCTGGAGCGGACGACCTACAGCACGGGCAACTTCTCTGACTGGAACTACAACGCGCTGAAGCACAAGGTGCTCACGAACGGCCGGCTCCACTTCGGCCAGGGCACCGTCGACGTCCCGGTACCGACGTTGAGGGAGGTGCTCGACAGGTTCCTGGGCAAGGTCGTGATCTTCCTGGAGCCGAAGAGCAACCCCTCGGTCCCCGCCGTTCAGCAGCTCCTCACCGACTTCTACCCGCACGCCAAGGACTCCGTCGTGTGGAAGAACTACTACACGGCCAACTCCTTCCCGTGGGCCAAGACGAACGGCTTCACCACCTGGGGTTACGTCGACGCCAACACCACGGACGAGCAGATGAACGCCGTCGCTGCCCACGTCGACATGTGGGGCGTTCCGATCGCCATGAGCGACGCGCGGATTGCCGACGTTGTCGCCCGCGGGAAGCCCGTCATCTGCTGGGAGGTGCACCGGCGGTCGGAGCGCAACAGGCTAGCGGCCCTGGGTGTCAGGGGCATGATGTGCTCTCAGATCGTCTACGTCCGCCGCACGGGAGCCTCGCGCACGTCCGACGACTGGGCGACGCAGGTACGAGCCCCGGGCGACATGGGGACGATCAACTACGACCAGTCGGTGGCGCTGAAGTTCGACGACGAGGGCGGCAGTTGCTTCATCAACGCGACGCCCTCCCGCTCCGTCCTGCTCGGCTCCCTGAGCAACCCCACGCCTCCGGGGACGTACACGATCGCGTTCTCCATGATGTTCGAGGGCGCCCCCGGTTCGACGGAACACGCGGGCATCGCGTTCTGCAAGGACAGCGACGACCCGTATCGGTTCAGCATCGCCAACGCCAGCGGCGGCTACCACATGGCGATCCGCGGCAACGGGGACATGCAGCTCTACACGCACGCCCCGGCCGTCGCCGCTGGTACGCAAATCGGGAGTACGGTCGCCACGGCACCGCCGACGGCCGGCGGGTGGATGACCTTCACGGTCCAGATCTCCCCGACGCAGATCGTCTTGACGAGGACGGACGGCACTCCGGCGTCCATCACCGTGGCGAACACCGCGTACCGGGGTGGGTACACCCACCTGTCCACCGGCTCCGTCTCGTCACTGGCGAACAAGCCGCACTGGAAGTCGTTCTCCATCACGGCGTAAAAATCATGAAGCACTAGCGTCACATCTCCTCGTTGCCCGTCCATATCTAAGGCGTAGGGACAGGTAGCGAGGAGAGGACGCACATGGGGAACATCGGCATCATCGGGCGGGCGCGCGTCGGTAAGGACACCGCCGGCCAGTGGCTCGTCGACCATCGGGGGTACCGACGGATCGGCTTCGCGGATCCGCTGAAGGAAGCGGCGCTGAAGCTGGACCCGATCGTGCACCCCATCGCGTGGCCCAGCGGGCAGGGGGTTGACGACTTCCGCCTGTCGGAGGTTGTGAAGAAGATCGGTTGGGAGCGGGCGAAGGAAACAGGCGACACCCGCCGCATCCTCCAGGAACTCGGCGCCGCCGTCCGCGCCATCGACGAGGACTTCTGGCTCCGAGCCGCCATGGCGCGCGTGATGGCGGCGAACGAAGCGAGCGTCCCGGCCGTCGTCACCGACGTCCGCTACCCGAACGAGGCGGCCTCCCTCAAGCGCGCGGGTTTCCACCTGGTCTACATCGAGCGACCCGACGTGGAGCAGCTCGTCCACGAGAGCGAAGGGGCGCTGACGTCCGCCGACGCCACGTACTACATCCGGAACAAGAGCGGCGACCTCTCCGGCTTCCTGGAGGACGTGGAGTTCGTCGCCGACAACGTTGCGCACATCGAGTCCCGCCGTCACTACGCCCGATCCCACTGACCGAGAGGACACCATGCCGATCTTCGACTACCTCCACGACCTCACCCTCCGCGCTTACGTGAAGCTCCAGATCTTCGCAGCCACCGAGCCCGTCCGACTCCGCGCGTCACTCACGTCGATTGTCATGGTCGCCGCCTTCGCGTTCCCGTCGATCACGGCGACCGTCGCAGAGCGCATCGGCTACGTCGGTGCCGTCGCCCTGCCGATCCTGGTAGGGGAGAGCGCACGAAGCAAGGTCACGCCGGCCGACCCGGCGGACGAGGAGTAAGGCCCGCTGTACCCGCCCCCTGGTTCTCCGGAGCCAGGGGGCTTTCGGCGTATGGAGAGGAGGTCTTGTGATCACGCACAAGACGTGCACGTCGTGCAACGAGCTGAAGCTGTTGGGGGACTTTTACCGCCAAAGCACCAACAGGGCGGGGCGGCAGTCAAGGTGCAAGAGTTGCGCCAAGCAATACCGGAAGAACTACTACTACAAAAATCGCGAGGCTGCTATTGCAAGTTCGTGTAACTACTCGAAGGTGAACCGGCAAGCTGTCGAGGCGCGGAGGCGGGAACATCGGAAGCAACATCCCGAGATCCATCGTACGCAGGGTGCTAAACGGCGCGCCATCAAAGCCGCTGCAACCATCGAGTCCTTCACCGCTCGCGACATGTACGCCGACTGGGAAGATCACGACCTATACCAGTGCTTCTACTGCTGCGGCCCGCTGGACAACCTCCACATCGAGCACTTCGAGGCGCTGGAGAACGGTGGACCCCACGCGCTCCACAACCTCGTCCCCTCCTGCGCTGAGTGCAATCTGAGCAAGGGGACGAAGGAGGAGTGGGGCATCCTGGCGGAGCACCTGGCCGCCCGGGGGATCGATCTTGACGCCTGTCTGGCAGTCTTCGACGTCGACCCCGCACCTTAAGCGCGCCTTAGCTCTAGGCAAAGCTTTCTTAACGGCGACCAGCCCCGTACTTTGGGTAACTCCCAGGGTGCGGGGCTTTTTGCGTTTCATTGGTCTGTACATCCCTCTCCGCGAGTCGACTCGCGGAGAGGGATCCCGACGTTGTGTCGGCCGACACATGCCGCTACCGTTCACGGTATGTCGACCTCACCCGGACCGCTCCTTCAGGCACTGGATGGCCTGTGGGAGCAGCTACGGTCAGAGCATCCAGATCTACCCCTGGTGCGGATGGCCGTCGTACCGACGCCACCACCGAACAAGCATCTGTCGGACCGCTGGCATAGGGACGGTGAGGTCGTGACGGGCCTCGTCGTCAGCGCAGACACCATGCGCGACGGCGCCGACGCCGTGCTGGAGGCCATCCTCCACGAGGCGGCGCACGTACTGAACTGGATTCGTGGAACGCCGGACACGAGCCGGCGGGGGACGTACCACAACCGGGACTACCTAGCAGCTGCGGAGGAAGTGGGGCTGACGTGGCCCATCGATCGCGTCGCGAACCCCAACGGGCGAGGCTACGAGCCGCCCCTAGGCGACACCGCCCGCGCCGCCTACGCCGCCCACCTGGACGCCCTGACGTCGGCCATCCCGCACGTATTGCCCCACCTGACGGTCCCCACATCGTCCACGAGAGCTCGCACCCCCAACCGGCTGACACTCGAATGCGGATGCCCCACGCCGCGGAAGATCCAGGTAGCCCGCACCACGTCGGAGCTGGGGCCCATCACCTGCGGCGTCTGCAAGAAGGACTTCACGACGCCCTGACCGACTGATCGGACGGCACGGGGGTACGGTCTACCTAACCGCAGTGACTTGCGGTACGGTATGCCCGCCCCCACGCTGCTGCATGAGAGGTCCCGATGAGCCGAGAAGTCGCCGTCCACGTGGACACCCTCCCTGTCCTTGAGCTGGACGACCTGGCGCAGGAGGGGGAGGCGGCTCTCGTCGCCCGCGGAGCGGCATACGCCAAGGAGTACGGACGGATCCAGGGCGTCTCCACCACGCTGGCTAAGAACCTGGCGGTCGTCGTCGTCGCTCTGCGAGTACAGCACGACGACATGAGGGGCTCCAGCCACGAGTACCGCCAGACCGTGGCGGACATGTACCGCCAAGCCGGCCTTCCGGCCGACAGCCAGGGCGCGCTACAGAACACTGTCCGGTGGCACGTCGGTAACCTGCTTCGCACCACGCTGACCCCGCGACAGTTGGAGGCGAACAACCTCCAACTGACATCACCGCTGGAGCGCCTCCAGGACAGCCGGAAGACGAACTCTGCGATCGTTAAGGCCGCCAAGGTCTCGAAGGACGTCGCAGAGTCCAAGCCCAAAACCACCCGCCGCAAGGCCGCAGACGATGAGCTGTCGACCGGGCCGGAGATCAAGGCCACGGCCGACAACCTACGGCTGGCGTCCGTCGTGGTCGACATCCTGGGGCAGCTCGACAAGGGAGTGATCACGAAGCACATGACCGCCGGACAGCGAGCCGCGCTCGACGCCGACCTGGCGAAGATGGAGCGGCGGATTGCCTCCCTGCGGACGGTCACGAAAAAGCCCAGGTCAAAGGGCTGATCGTCGCACCTCGTCAGCCGACGCCTCCTCCGCCCCGTGGCCAATCTGGCCAGACTGGTCAAACTAACCCCTATTTTCTATCTCTACTAACGCGCGTTAGAGAGAAAGGAAAATAGGGGTCTAGTCTGTCTTTTTGGCCAGACTGACCCAGGGACGAAGAACCCGAAAGATCTTGCCCCCTCCGCGTCACATCCGCCGCTCACCCCTCCATATATAAGGCGTAAGGGAGAACGGCAGCGACGACGAGGAGGCCACATGGCCGGAGTCAGCACGATCAAGCGCGGCGGAAGCCGCTTCTATGTGGACCCGAGTGACGGAGCGATCAAGGTCCCGGGCGTGACGAGCGTGGTGGGGATGGAGCCCAAGCCGTTCCTGGTGTATTGGGCGGCGAAGGAGTCGGCGGAGGCGGCCGTCAAGAACTGGGACGTCGTGAGCAAGCTCGTGGAGCGGGATCCCGCGGGCGCCACTGACTACCTGAAGAGCGCGCACCGACGGACCTCCAAGGCTGCGTCGGACCTCGGTTCCTCCGCACACACCTACTTCGAGAAGCTGGCTCGTGGGGAGAGCATCAACCTGCGGCACGTGCACGCTGACGTGCAGCCCCACGTGAAGCACTTCCGTGAGTTCCTGGACGAGGTCCAGCCGGAGTTCCTGCACCTGGAGGAGACCGTCTGGGACGACGACCTCCAGGTGGCTGGCTCGTTCGACGCCATCGCCAAGATCGACGGGGAGGTGGTGATCATTGACTGGAAGACTTCCAAGGCGGTCTACGAGTCGGTGGCCCTCCAGCTCGCCGCCTACCGCTACGCCACGCGCATCATCCTGGCGGACACGGGCGAGTCCATCCCGATGCCTGAGATCGCCGGCGGGGCCGTCCTGCACGTCCGCCCTGACGCGTGGGCGTTCCACCCGATCAAGTGCGGCCCGGACGTACACGAGGTCTTCAAGGCGCTGCGGGCGGTGTTCGAGTGGGACCGCGAAGGGAAGCGGGGCGTCGTCGGCAAGCCGATCGTCCAGGGCGGGGTGCGCCTCACCGGGACCGAGAGGCGGGCGGCGTGAGTACGAGAGGTGCAGGGCCGCTGAACTGGCGGACTGTGGGCGGCTACACGCCTGAAAGTGTGCGCCGTGCGAGCATCGTGCACAGCTTTCCCGCTGCCGCAGTGGCGGACATGTTGAACGCCGCCGACGAGGAGCACATCAAGCGTCTCAACAAGGAGAACGAGATTGGGGGCGAGGCTCGCCGGGTCGTTGGCGATGTCGCCGTGGCTATGGGCGTCGTTCTAGGCGACACCGGGCCGCGCATGTCGGTCTGGGATCCGGCGAACATGCAGCGCGTGGTGGCTGCTGCGAAGGCACTGAAGAAGGAGCGCGACGGCTACAAGGCGGCCTACGAGTTCAAGCCCGCGAGCATGCGGCTGGAGGGCCCGGGAGCGGAGATGCTGGCGGCTCGTCTGGACGACATCGACGAACTCCGAGCCACCATCGTCAGCCAGGCGCGGGAGATCGCGCGACTCAAGGGGGAGAGCGCATGAACGACGACCTGCTTGACGACGTCACCCGCGACGTGGAGTCGCTGAAGGAGGCCGTCCAGAACCTTCGCGAACTCATGGCCATGCGCGGGCCCGAGGCGACGGCCAGCATGTCCCGCGCCGACGCGCTGAAGGTGGCGCGGGAGCACGTCGAAGCGATGTCCACGAACTCCCGTGGCTTCCAGGACGGCGTCAGGCTGTCCGACAAGGTGCAGGCTGTGGATGCCTTCGCCCGATTCCTGATGGGGGAGAGCGTATGAGCTACGACTACACCAAGCCGCCGGCATTCACACCCCGACGACAGGCCCGAGTCCAGCGCCTGGCTGACGAGCGCAAGCAGCAGAACCAGGTACAGGGCGCCGCATTCGCAGCCGCCTGCGTCGTCCTGATCGCCGCCCTGCCCCTCCAGGCGTTCATCCTCATGCTCGCCACGGGTGCCGTCCACGGAGCGTTCATTGCCGTCCCCGCCATCGGCTACGGGACGTCGATCCTGTGGGTTCTCGGGGCGAACCTCCTCGCCGGCTTCACGCGCCGGCTGTTCCGCAAGTAGCGCAAGGCACACACGGGGGCGTCCACACCGGGCGCCCCCGCTTCGGCATGGGATGGGGAGAGATGGAAGAGGCTGGGGAGAGTCCCGACGAGCGTTCCGCCCGGTTGGCGAAGGCTCGGTACCTCCGGTGGAGAGTTCGACATCCCGATGGCGCTCGTGAAGCGTCTCGAAGGTGGCGTAAGAACAATCCTGGCTACGTGCACCCTGCGCGACGGGCGCTGAAAGCTGAGGTTGATGTACTCAAGTCCAAACCGTGTAGCGACTGCGGCCGATCCTTTCCCTCGGTCTGCATGGACTTTGATCACCGGGAGCCGGAGGTCAAGGTGCGCGCGGTGGCGAGCATGGTTCAGACCGGGTGGACCCGAGAGCTGGTCATGGCGGAGATAGCCAAATGCGACTTGGTCTGCGCCAACTGTCATCGAATTCGCACGTGGGGAGACTGCTGATGTTCAGCCCGGAATTCACGGCTTGGCCGAAGACACCGCGACTCTTCCGAGAGGTTGTGGTTACTGAAAAGCTGGACGGTACGAACGCTGGCCTTCACATCAGCGAGGACGGCCAGGTCGTCGCGCAGTCCCGGAAGCGAATCATCACCCCGGACAGCGACAACTACGGCTTCGCCCGGTGGGCGGCTGAGCACGCCGACGAGCTGGCGCACATCCTCGGTCCGGGGCTTCACTTCGGAGAGTGGTGGGGCCAGGGCATTCAGCGGCGGTACGGGATGACCGAGAAGCGCTTCAGCCTCTTCAACGTCGTCCGCTGGGGCACGCAGGCCGACGAGGACGGCACGACGATGAAGTCCCGGGCGGAGCAGTCCGACTTGGTCGGCCAGGTCGACGCTGTGCCGACCCTGTACCGAGGTGTCTTCGATCAGGACGTGATCGACGACCTGATGAAGGAGCTGCGGGAGAACGGTTCCTATGCCGCCCCCGGCTTCATGAACCCCGAAGGCATCTGCGTGTACCACTCGCAGACCCGTGGCGTCTTCAAGGTGACGCTGGACGCCAACGACGCCGGCAAGTGGGAGGCCGCAGCGTGAAGAAGATCATCACCGCCCTGGCCCTCGCAGCAGCGCTCACCCTGTCGGCCACCGCCTGCGACTGGGAGAACGACTCCACTCCGGCCGTGGAGATCGACTTCGACAGCCCGTCGAAGCACCGCAAGGCGCCGACGTACAAGGCGCCCAAGCAGTCCGCCCCGAAGGCCCCGTCGACCGGGAGACGCCGATGACCGACGACCCGACCCGTAGCCCCGATTGGTGCTGGACCCACGGCTGTCACCGTTCCGCCTGCCCGCCTCCGCCGGCCCCTGGGAGCCACTGATGACGCCCGAGGAGTACACCGAAGCCCTGGAGGCGGAGCGCAACGCCCGTAACGTCAGGGCGAAGTACATCGTCCGCGAGGAGCACGGCGGCTACATGCTGCTGCGTCGCAACGGCTCCGGCCAGTCCTGGGGCGTCACCTCCTACACCACGCACGCTACGGCGCAGCTCGCGGCTGACGTGCTGAACCGGCTGAAGGAGGACGAGGCGTGACGCTTGCAATCCTGGCGCTCGTGGTCAGCGTCGGCCACGTCGTCATGGCCTACCTGGTGCACCGCTACCCCGACGGCCCGCCCTGGCGGTAGCCGCGCAAGTCGACTTACGCACCACCCAGCCCCCGGTTGCTTCGGCGCCGGGGGCTTTCGGCGTAGGACCCCGACACAGGAGGCACTCATGTTCTTCGATTTCCGTCAGAACAATTCCGGAGGTGGCTTCGACTTCGACGCGGAGCGCGGCATCTCGTGTCACGTGATCGTCGAAGCGGCGAACGACGAGGAGGCGAACCGTCGGGCTGAGGCTATCGGCCTGTACTTCGACGGCGAAGGCGACTGCTCGTGCTGCGGGAACCGCTGGTCGGCGCAGTGGAGCGGCGACGAGGGCGACGAGGTGCCCTCGGTCTACGACGAGCCGGTGGAGACCGCCACGGTCTACATGAAGTGGATGGGCGACAACCCCGACGCCTTCATCCACTACGCCGACGGCCGCATCGTCGCGCACCACCTGACGAAGAAGAGCTTCTGATCCCCAGCCCCCTGTCTCTCCGGAGCAGGGGGCTGAGTGCGTAGGAGAACCAAGCAGAGGAGAGCCCAAGTGATCACCGCAGGAACTACCATCCACACCGCCGACGGCTCGTCGGTGACCATCACCCGGCGCGGGATCGAGTTCGACCTCGAAACCCGCAACGCCAAGGGCGAGACGATCTCGACTGTCGTCATGGCGGAGAAGGACGTCGTCGCGCTGCTGGACGGTGCCGACGATGAGCTGTACGGGAGGGCCGCATGAGCGCCCTGGAGCAGATCAAGGCGTACATCCTGGTGCACTACGAGGACTTCCCTCCGCCGTACGTGTCGGCCGTCATGCCGCAGATCGAGGTGGAGGCGCAGGAGCTGCACGACGCAGTGGCCGCGGAGCTGGCGGAGAAGATCCGGGTGGACAAGTGCGGAGACACCTCGCCCGACGGGGACATGTGCCCGTGCGGTGCGGCTGCGGCCGACCTCATCGACCCGGAGGTGGAGACGTGATCCGCCACATCGGCCGCTCCTGGGACGGCCCCGGCGTCGTCGAAGCTCTCTGCCCGTGCCCCAAGGCACCCTGCGGTCTCGTCGACATGGACAACGTGAACGACGAGTGCAAGCAGCACCCGCCGCTTCGCTGCAAGACGATCCGCACCGGGCACCGCCCGGAGGACTGCCCCGGCATCGGGCGGGACGTGGTCGTCGCGATGAAGCGGACGGCGGAGGCGCGTCAGGCGGTCGTCAACGCTGCCGCCATGGGTGAGCCCGAGGGATGGGTGAACGCCTCCTTGGATGACGCCATCGACGACTACCGGGCCGCCGTGGAGCACGAGGCCGCGGAGCGGATCCGCAACTCCGAGCGGCTCCGCGACTACACCGACGACCACATGGGCGACTGCAATGCAGCGGCCGACGCCATCGACCCGGACGTGGAGGAGACCACATGACACAGATCGACGCTGGCGAGCCCACCCCGGAGGCCGTCGCCCTGACTCGCCGCATGGACCGCTCCGATGCGTTCCGTGCGGCACACACGCTGACACACTCGCTCGACTGGGGTGGCTACCGGCCGGACGTAATCGACGTGCTCCGCGTGGCGGAGTTCCTGACGGAAGGGGAGGACTGATGTTCGGAGCACAGACACCGTCCGTCGACGAGCAGCGCCAGACCTTCATGGAAGGGCTGATGACGGTCCGCTCCACGGTCATCGCGCCGCTCTTCGACACGGCCGACGGCATGAAGGCGGACCTGGCCGCACGCGGGTGGTCGGAGACCGTTGCGGAGCACTTGGCCGCAACGTGGCTGGCGTCGATGCTGGCGAAGGTGGGGGAGGCGGCGTGACCTACACCCTCGCCGACGCCATCCGCGCCCAGTTCGAGCGCGACCACCCGGGCGGCAAGAACACCCTGCTCTGCGTCGGCCTGTGCCGGCGACGTAAGGACCGGAGGGATTTCCGAAAGACGCCCTGGCACGGTCGTGCTGCTGCGTGCCTGAACTGTGAGGGCTACGGCATCGGCGGCGCGCGACTCTGGGACCGGACGCACAACGACCGAATGGCGTGGAACCTGGAACAGGCCCGGGAGAAGCTCCGCATGTACCAGCGGTACGCGCAGTGGCTCCGGCTGCAACGGCTCCTGGCCACGGCCCCACGTACGGCTGAGGTCATGCGGGCCCGTGAGCAGCCCTACGTGGACGCCGTAGAGGCGGCCGTGAGGAAGTGGTCACCGCTCTGGACGCAGGCGCTCAGCAAGGCACACACGCACGTAGAGGAGGAAGTATGACCGTCAAACTGGTTCGGCCTTCGCCGTACCTGACGTTCGCTGCGGGTCCGTGGCTGCACCGTGCGAACATCGAAACGAGGGATCTCGGAGGGACAATCGGCACCACCCTGCGCTACGTCGGGGTGAACGGCCTAGGGAGTCGTCGGCTTCCGCTTGTCTCGTACCGACCTGGTACGCGGTGCTCCGATCGTGCAGTGGAGATCGCCGCACAGCACTTGTCGGCCGCCGTAGAGCAGGCCCAGATGTCCAGCCGTGTGGACGACGTCGATCTGGCATGGCTGAAGGAGTGCCTGGCTGACGCCGTTCAGGAAGATGGCTGCCATCTCTGGAACCCGTACGCGGGGGAGGAGGACTCATGGTGACCACCCCACTCTCCGGCGACTTCGCCCTGACCCGCATCGAGGGCATCACCGGCCGCCTCGTCGCTGCCGGCCAGGCCCTCGTCGGTGACGCTGCGCCGGTGCAGCACGCGTTTCTCTATGTTGGCAACGGCATGGTGGTCCAGGCCATGCCGTCCGGTGCAGAGCTGATTCCGCTGGAGGAGGCTAGCCCGGTTGTCCAGTGGTCGACGGGGCACTTCACTCTCACCGAGGACCAGCGGGACGCCATGGTGGTGGAGGCCGTGGCTCTCGTCGGCACCCCGTACAGCTTTCTGGACTACGCCTCGATCGCCCTCGCCCACTACCGCATTCGCCCGGCGTGGGTGCGGGACTTTGTGGCCGACACAGGGCACATGATCTGCTCCCAGCTCGTCGACGAGGTTTACCTTCGCGCCGGCGTGCACCTCTTCGATGACGGGCGGATCCCGGGGGACGTGACGCCGGGGGACCTGTGGAAGCTGCTGAACCCAAAGCGTGTGACATCGACGGACCGAGACTTGAGGAGGCTGGCCAATGGGTGAGGAGGCGACCGCCCTGCGTGCGGCGGTAGACCGTGCACAGCGCAAGATCGAAGCCGTGGAGGCTGCTCACGACGAGGCGGTTCGGGAGCGCAACGCCGCCGTGGCCGACGTGAAGCGTCTGGGAGAGGCACTAAAGGACGTCCGTGCGGATGCGGACTACTTTCAGGGATGGGCTGACGGCAACGGCCGTCGCCTGAACGAAGCGTTGGCGGAGATCGAGCGCCTGAACGACGAAGTCGCCCAGCTCCGAAGCGCGTGGAAGGTGTCCACTGCAACGCGCGAGTCGTACCGCCGGGTCACCCGAGACCTGAACGGGGTGATCCGCGAACTTCTCAGCGCCAGTGCGGAGCGCATGCACGAGCGCGACCGTTACCGCCTCGCCTGGCTCTCCGCCCGTCGACGTGCCGCGGAGGAGGCCAATCTCGGAGCCGAAGCGGTGGAGCACATCGCCGCGGACCGGGACCGCTGGCAGCGAGGCCACGAGCGGGCGGAGGCGCAGCTCCATGACGGCCGCCGGGCGAACGCTCAGCTACACCAGGAGTTGGCGCAGGTCCGGGCGAAGCTTCGCGACGCTCGTGCGTACGCCATGGAGCGGTGCAGCGACGACGGAGCGAACATCGCGTCCGCATCCTGGGTGCTGCACCTCCTGGGCGACGACTGACCTCCGCGAGTCGACTCGCGGAGACCTGAAAAACCTGGCCGCCCTGCGTCACATCGGGCGCTCACCCCTCCATATATAAGGCAGCGGGGGAGACGCCCGCTCGACTCACACGACCTACGAGAGGCATTCACACATGGCGAACAACGTCAAGGCAATCTGGGAGACCGACCCCGACGCGAAGCCGAAGGAGCGCACTTTCTCCAACGACTACGTCGGTCGCTTCCGCTCCGGGCGCCTCGTCGGCAAGCAGCCGGAGAGCCTGAACGAGTGGCGCGTGACGACCGGCGACCCGATCGTGGCCGCCAAGATCGCGGAGCTGTTCGGCGGGGAGCCCGCGGCTTGGGAGACCGACAAGGAGGACTCCACCGAGATCCTCACCGACACTCCCTCGGTGGACATCATCATCGAGAACAGCGACGCGCTGGACGCTTCGATGAAGTTGTTCGGCATGTCCGGCCTCGTCCACCACTGCGACGGTGTCAAGTTCCTCTCGCCCGAGGAGGAGAAGGGCGACCCCTGCGGCTGCCCGCCGGCCTTCCAGGACCGCAAGGACCGGGCGAAGTCGGGCCGCGGGCCGAAGCCGAGCGTCGACCTGACGTTCAAGCTGGCCGACGCTCCGGAGCTGGGCCTCTTCCGCTTCAACTCCGGCTCGTGGGAACTCGTCAAGGTGCTCCACAACGTCATCGCCGACATCGACAAGACCGGCGGCCGGGAGTACGCGGACGACGACACCGTGACGGAGAAGGGCGTCGCTGTCCGGGCCACGCTGAGCATCGAGAACGTCTCGTACACCACCAAGGCCGGCCGGGACGTGAGCTACAACAAGCCGGTCATCAAGGTGGTCGGCGTCGCGGAGGCAGCTCAGCCGGCCGACCTGGCGAAGGCTGCCTGACCCACCGCACGTCACACATGCGCCGCCCGTTCCGAGTAGAGGTCGGAGCGGGCGGCGCAGTCACGATTCTACGCACACGGAAGAGGAGAGAGCATGCCCATCCTGAGTTTGTGCTCGGGGTACGAAGGGCTGGGGATGGCGGTGGAGCCGCTGACCGGGGAGCGCGTGGCGTACGTCGCGGAGGTCGACGAGGCAGCCGCGAAGGTGCTTGCCCACCACTTCCCCGACGTCCCGAACATCGGAGACATCACGACGTACGACTGGACCCAGCTCGTCGGCCTGGTCGACATCATCGAGGCGGGGTTCCCCTGCCAGGACATCAGCCTTGCGGGACCAAGGACGGGAATCACTGGTGAGCGCTCGCGGATCTGGAAGAACGTTGCCGAAGCTGTTCGCGTCCTTCGACCGCGATACGTCTTCCTGGAAAATGTCGCAGCCATCCGGAGCAAAGCGCTCCAAGTCGTCGCCGCAGACCTGGCCGAGATCGGGTATGACCTGCGGTGGGTCTGCCTACGAGCTTCCGACGTGGGAGCCGCCCACCGACGAGACCGCTGGTTCGGACTCGCGACGCCGGCTGTCTGAGCCGTCGAAGCTCCTCCCGACTCCCCGGGCTTCCGATGGGCCCAACGGAGGCCCGAACCAGCGAGGGAGCGGTGGGGATTACGCACTGCCGGGAGCGGTGGTCAACCTGCTGCCGACGCCGACGGCTTCGGACGGGACGGGCGGCGCGGGGACGAGCCCCAGCCGCACTGGTGGCATGAACCTTCGGACGGCAGTGACGATGCTGCCGACGTTGGAGGAGGCCGAACTAGTCCAGGACTGGTCGGTATACGAGGCCGCCATCCGCTGGCAAGAGGCGCTCTCCGGCCGCGAAGCCCCGATCCCTACCGAGATCGGGCCGAAGGGCGGTCGCCGCCTGGCCGTCCGGTTCGCAGAGTGGCTGATGTGGCTGCCCGACGGGTGGGTCACCGCAGTTCCGGGGCTGTCCCGAGCGAAGCAGCTCCACAAGATTGGCAACGGCGTCGTCCCCGCGCAGGCGTACGAGGCGTTCCGCTACCTGCTCACGCTTAGCACTCACACAGAGGAGAACTGACATGGCACGCACACCCCTGACCGACTTCACGGGCGCGGAGATCCGCCCCGGCAAGCTGATCACCTTCGCCACCCGCCGCGGGAACCGTGTCCGAGTGACGGAGGCCGTGGTCGTGGAGACCAAGACGAACCGCGCGGCTGGCAGGGTCGTGCCGGTCCTGACCGTCCGCCCGACGGGCCGGGAGTCCGGCATCAGCGCCCGCAAGACGCTCGGACTGCGAACCATCGGCGCGGAACACGTGGTGGTCATCGGCGACGCGGAGGGACAGGCATGAGCGAGTTCAAGGTAGGGGAGACGGTCCGGGTCCTGATCGGCGGTGAGGGCGTCATCACGTACGGCCCGGTCAACAGCACCTTCGGGGACAAGGTGTACGTCGTCAAGCAGGACGGCGACGATGAGCGGGCGTTCAAGAGCAGCGACCTGGAGCCGACGCCGACCTTCGCCGTCGGCGACAAGGTGGCACTGGACACCCGAGGCGGTGAGCAGGCCACCGTGGAGTACGGCCCGTTCGACGGCGAGAACGTCTACGTGGTCAAGCTTGCCAAGCGGCCGACCGACGGCAACCCGAGGACGTTCACGGTGCTGGCCGGCATGATGCGTCCGGTCACCGAGCCCGGCCTTGTCCCCGTCGGCACCCGCGTGCGGGTGGACCGTGCGAAGTGGGCGGGGGATCAGCACGGCGAGACCGGTGTCATCCGCAGCAACACCGAGACGTGGACGCCCCACGACGATGTCGCCCACGTCTACGAAGTCGAGTTGGACAACGGCGGATCGATCGCAGTCGCTGAAGTTACCCCCGTCGACGAGCCGGCGAACGGCTACGAGTACGAGGGCGTCACCTACGAGCGGCACAGCACTTACCGCGACAAGGACGGCGACTACTGGGAGTTCGCCCGCCCGGATGAGGCCGTCAACGAGACCGACATGATGCGCCACGTGGACCCGCTAGGTGAACACGACGGCTTCCGCTACAGCAACGAGTCCCTTCGGAGCGTGCTCGCGAGATACGGACCCCTGACCAAGCAGTAACCACCCCGCCCCCGGCGCCCACGTGGCCCGGGGGCTGAGTGCGTAGAAGCACCACTGAGACGAGGAGACGAACATGGCGAAGATCGTCAACATGGGCAGCGTGACCGTGGAGCTGAGCGTTCAGGAGGTCGAGCTGATCCGCGCAGCGCTGAACTACTCCGTCCGCTACAACACGGAATGGGACAACCCCGAGGACCGCAAGGCGGACGAGATCGAGCGAGTCCTGTCCGGCGTGAACGACTGACCACCGCAGACCCTTCACACGAGGAGAACCCATGGCAGCTGCACAGTACGAGACCCGCACGCGCACGGTGGAGGAGACGGTCGTCGTCCTGACCCTCACGGAGGACGAGGCGGAGGAGTTGCGTACGATCGTCGGCCACGCTGACGGAACCCGTACGACGGTGCGCATCTACCAGGCGCTGGAGAAGATCGAAGCGCCGAAGCCAGCCCCGGCGGCCGACACGTTCGAGTACGACGGCGTGACGTACGACCTGAACGCGAAGTACAAGGACCGGGACGGCGACGTCTGGTCGTTCACGGGGAGGCTCAGCGACGACGGCATTCCGCGCGTGACGTACACCGGGTACGCCGACAACATCGACACCATCGCGGAGATCGCCGACAACTACGGCCCCCTCACCAAGGTCACCCCGTGACCGCCATCCACACCATCGACGCCGCCAACGCCCCGGCCCTGGGCGACATCCGGGCCGCCGGCGAGGAGGCCGTGATCCGGGTGAGGAGGAGCGCGACGGAGCGCAAGGACTTCAGCAAGGTCTGGGAGGCCGTCGGCGTTGCGTTTGTGCGCGGGGCCGTGGTCGACGTGATCAACAGGGGAGAGAGTTGATGAACGATACCTTCGGCACCCCCATCGAAGAAGGGGACTACGTCCTCTCCGCCGCCTCGTCGTCCAGCTACTTCAAGCTGGGTGTCGTCTACTTCGCCCCGTCTGGCCGTCCGATGATGGAGGTCACGGCCTCCAACTGGGACCGCGGAGCGAAACGCAGTGAGGTCGGCTCGAACGTCCTCGTGCTTCGCAAGGCGGACGGCACCGTACCGGCGTACGTGACGGGGGAGGCGGTCTGATGAGCCGCTCAGCCGGCATCGACGACACCGAGTTCTACCGGGTCGTGGAGACGTGCCCGCGGTACCGGGACGGGAAGCTGACGGAGGAGAAGATGCACTTCGTCTACGGCCCCTATCGCACGCTTGGCTCTGCGCGGGCCGCACGGTCACGCGAGCAGAGGAGCCCTGTCAGCACGCAGTCGACGTTCTCCATCGAGCGATCATGCGCGGCATGGGAGGCGGTCGAATGAACCACGACCCCACCCTCCGCATCGTCCGGGCCGTCCCCGACGAGGAGCCTGTCACCTTCAGCCAGCCGCGCAGCGTGTATGCCTCGTGGCCGTGGCTCACCGAGGAGTTCATGAGGGAGATGGAGGAGCAGTGAGCTACATCAACGTGCACAAGGTCAAGACCATGGCGGAGCACGGGGAGCGCGAGCAGACCCGGATTCCGCCCATCCACGAGAGCACGGAGGTTGCTAGCTCCCGGGAGGGCGAGGAGCTGTCGATGGCGGCGACCATCATCGATCTCGTCGACGGCCTGGACAACGGCGAGGCCCTCGTCATCACCGTCGACATCTTCTAAGGGGAGCGCATGAGCGAGCGAACAGTAACCCCCGGAGGCCCGTGGGTGAACGCCGGAGCCTTCGAGGTGCGCACCTTGATGGCCGACCCGATCGGCACCATCCGAGTCCGGCCGGTGTCGTCGACGGAGCCGCGCCGCTTCAAGGACTGCGACGGTGACACCTGGACGGAGTTCGAGCCGGGCTGGCTGCGGCTGACGGAGAAGGCGAACGGCAACAACTGGAACCTGGGCCTGGAGATGCCCATCGAAGACGTCCAGGCCGACCACGGACCCCTCACCGAGATTCGCCTCGACGTCGACGTCCGCGCGCTCCTGGCCGACGTGCTGGAGGAGCTAGCGAACGAAGTCCTTGAGGACTACTGGAGCGCCACCGACCCGACGTCGGAGCGGATCTACGGAAAGCTCGCCCACCGAATCCGCGGGCGGGCGTTGAAGCTGCGGGAGGCTGAGTGAGCCGCCAGCGCAAACCTTTGCGGGAGGTTCCTCCGCGAGATCTCCGCCCAGTCCCCGACTTTCCGGGCTTCTACGCTACTGAAGACGGATCGGTGTTCGTGCTGCGGGAACTGACACCCTCGTTCCGGAAGTACGCCCAGGTAAGTCACACCGCTCAGGGACGCACGGTGTGGACCACGGTTCATCGGCTGGTGTGCGCAGCGTTCCACGGTCGCCCTGCCGCCGGTCAACAAGCAGCGCACGGAAACGGCGATCGATGGGATAACCGGGCGGACAACCTGCGCTGGGCAACCGCCGCAGAGAATTCCGCCGACAAGAGGGCGCACGGTCGGTGGGGGAGACGATTCACCGAAGAAGAGGTGCGCGCCATGAAGGAGCTGATCGCCGCCGGAGCGCGCGGCGTTGACGTTGCCCGCGAGTTCAAGACGACTACCGGGTTCGTGAGCGAGCTGAAGAGCGGAAAGCGGTGGGCACATGTCCAACCCCAGTAAGCAAAAGGGCTCGGCATGGGAGTCCGCCCTCGTCGCCTACCTCCGCGAGCATCACAATCCGGGCGCCCGCAGGAACGCGCAAATGGGCCGGCTCGATATCGGCGACATCGACGGCTATTACCTCCACGCGCTGGAGGCGAAGGCGGAGAAGACCATCACCCTCTCCTCCTACATCGCGCAGGCCAACAAGGAAGCCGTCCACGCCGGCCAGCCCTACGGCTGTGCAGTCGTCAAGCGGCGCATGAAGGGCACGGCCGACGGCTACGTGGTGCGCGACGTGGCGACGGACGTGCGGCTGATGAACCGCATGCAGGAGATGGAAGGCGCGCTCCAGGACGTCGCCTTCGATCGCTGGTACGCACTCGACAAGCAGCACAGGGAGGCAGCGTGAAGCAGCGCATCGAGTTCAAGGGCTTCGTCGACGTCTACACCGACGAGCCGCTGACACAGGAGGAGGCCCGGAAGTACGTGGGGGACGCGCTCCTCTTGGGCGACAAGCACGCTGACATGTACTGCGCGTTCATGGACGACGTCACGTTCTTCTCGTCCGTCGGCGACGACGAGTAGCCCGCGCAAGTCGACGTACGCAAGGCCCCAGCCCCCGGTGACTTCGGTCCCGGGGGCTGAGTGCGTAGAAGCACGACAAACGAGAGGTACGCCAATGAGCACACCAGAAGTGCCGCCAGTGGGCGGGGAGGTGCTGTATGAGAGCAGCACCAGCCGTGTGGTGTGGGGCGACTGCCGCGATACGGAGGTGATTCGGTCGGTGCCAGACAGGTACGGCCTGCTGTGCGTCGACCCACCGTACGGAGTCGCTTACGACTCCGGCCGGAGCACAACCTTCACTGAGATCGAGGGTGACGACGGGTCCGTCGACTGGGCGTCGGTGCTGGCGGAATGGGTCGGTCCCGACGGGACGCAATCGCGAGGCCTGGCGGACGCGCGGCATGTGTACGTCTTCGGGTACCGGCCGGACGAACTACAAGGCCCGCTCAGATTGGGTGGATCCGCCGAACTGATCTGGGACAAGCAGAAAACCGGGATGGGCAACCTGGTGCATCCATGGGGGCCGGCTCACGAGCCGATCACGTTTGGAGTGCACGTCAAGCGCCCTTCTGACCGGGCCAAGGGTGGCGGGCGCCTGTCTGCGCGCCTGCGCCGGGGGTCTGTCCTGTCGTACCCGCGGCCGAATGGTGGGTCAGCGGTCCGCCACCCCAACGAGAAGCCCGTTCCGTTGATGGCGGAACTGATCGAGTCGTCCACCGTCCGCGGTGATCTGGTCGTCGATCCGTGCGCCGGATCTGGGTCGACGCTCGTAGCCGCCGTTCTGTTGGGGCGACGAGCGTGGGGCGTGGAGATTGACCGTGCGAACGCCGTCCAAACTGCCGAACGTGTTCAGGCTGCGGAGGCGGTTGCCGCCTCGCAAATGACTTGCTGACCCTACCCAACCACGAAAGGAGAGCCGTGCGACTGACCGAAATCCTGGGGCGCCTGAGCGGCGTGGAGGAGGACCACGACGGATACCTGGCCCTCTGCCCAGCCCATAACGACCGTCGCCACCCGTCGCTCAAGCTCACGCTGAAGGCCGACGGCATGCTTCTGGTGGTGTGCCGGACGGGCTGCGAGAAGACTGACGTCCTGAAGGCCATGAACCTCGCGGCCGCGGACCTGTACAACGTCGACGGCCAGGGAGCCCGCACCATCTCCGCCAAGGTCCCGGAGACCGTCGGCCCCGGGGAGATCGCCGGTCTCCGTCAGTTCATCGACGAGACGTCGGCCGCACTGGCGGCGTCAGACGAAGCGACGAGCTACCTGGCCGACCGCTTCGGGCTGACCGTCGACCAGGCGGAAGACCTAGGCGTCGGCTACGCAGCACCTGGAGATCGACCGCAAGCCTGGCTGACGCGCGGATTCACCCGGTACCCGAGGATCACGGTTCCGCTCTATGGCGCCGACGGCGTGGCTCGCGGACTCCAGGGTCGGGATATCGGCGGTAAGTGCCCTGCTCGGTGGGTGTCGTTGGCCAACCCCGACGGACGCATGTGGGCCAAGTATGGTGTCCTCTCCGCGGGCACAGGCTACGACACGATCCTTGTTACGGAGGGCCCGGGGGATGGACTAACGTCCGTGGGCGTCGGTTACGACGCGCTGATCATCCGCGGGGCTGGCGTAGCCCGAAATGCAGCGCTCGTCGCAGAACTCGTCACGGTCCTGCGCGGTCGCGATGTGGTGTTTGCCTTCGACCCGGACGACGCAGGGGCGCGGGGCATCGCGGCTCTGTCGGAGGCGCTGGCGGCCGATGGCAACACCGCGCGGCAGCTTCAGTTTCCCAACGCCAAGGAAGACCTGACGGCCTGGCGCGAGCGGACGACCGAGACCTTCGCGAGCGAGCTGCACACCGCCGTCCGATCCGCGCCCGTCGTCGACCTGACGCCGGAGCCCACCTCGGAACCGCCGAAGAAGGAGGTAGACATGCCCGCGACCGACGCCGCTCTGGCGGAGATGGACCTCTCTTCCCGGCAGCTCTTCGACAACACGGACGTCGGCATCGCGGTGCGCCTCCGTGACTTCATGGCGCGCACAGGCGGAGGCGTTCGCTACGCCGCCGGTCTCGGCTTCCTGACGTGGGACGGCATGATCTGGACGCCGGGGGAGGCGAAGGTCAGGGAGTCCTTGCACCTCATGGGCGCCGAATTGATCGCCTCCGGGGAGGACGCTGACCGACGGCTGGCGATCAAGGCTCTGTCTAACCGGTCCATCGACGCCGTGATGAAGGAGCTTCCCTCCGTACCGGGAGTTCCCGCGTCGGCCGGCGACTTCGACGCTCGTCACGAGCTGCTTTCTGTCGAGAACGGGACAGTCGACCTCCGCACCGGAGAACTCCGGCCGCACCGTCCGGAGGACATGATCACCAAGCGCCTCGACCTGGCGTACAACCCGGAGGCGAAGGCGGATCGGTGGGAGCAGTTCCTCACCGAGATCTTCCCGAACCACCCGGAGCTGCCGGCGTACATGCGACGGCTCGTGGGCTACGGAATCACCGGGTCGACATCGGAGGAGTGTTTCGCCTTCCTTCACGGCGATGGCAAGAACGGGAAGAGCAAGTTCCTTGGAGCGCTCATCGACACGTTCCGCGGCGTCACCAAGTCGACGGAGTTCTCCACTTTCGAGTCGCGCGTCTCCGTCGGCCAGGCGTCGCCGGAGGTGGCTGCCCTTCGCGGTGCCCGCCTCGTGACGGCGTCGGAGACCGAGAAGTACAGCCGTCTGGCGGAGGGGCTGATCAAGCAACTCACAGGCGGCGATCCGGTGACGTGCCGACAGCTCTATGGCGCTCCGTTCACCTACGTGCCGTCGTTCCTCCTGCTCGTGGCTGGCAACTACAAACCCGCCATCTTGAGCCAGGACTACGGCATCTGGAGGCGAGTGAAACTCGTCCCCTTCGAGGCGTCCTTCCACGGCGCGAAGGCGGACTTGCGCCTTGCCGAGCGCCTCCGGGAGGAGCGGGCAGGGATCCTTGCGTGGGCCGTACGTGGTGCCCGTGAGTGGTACGCGCAGGGTCTCGGTGAGCCGGATTCCGTTGCCTCCGCCACGCAGGACTACCGGGAGTCGGAGGACCGGCTCGAAGAGTTCCTCAAGGCGTGCTGCGTCCGGGAGGAGGGCGCTCGGGTCGCTCCGATGGCGATCCGCCGGACGTACAAGGAATGGGCGGAGGACGCCGGCCTTGACCGGAAGGAGATTCTCTCCGGCTGGGCCCTCGCGGTCGAGCTGGAAAGCCGTCACTTCAAAAAGGACAAGCGCAAGGGCTCGTGGGGCTTCAACGGGCTGCGCCTCATGACGGATACCGAGAAGGAGACCGCGAGTCGACTCACGGAGGGCGACGAGGAGCCGCCCGACGACGGACCGACCGACATCTTCGGACAGACCAAGGAGGACGCTGCATGATCAACCACACCTTCCCCGTGCTCGGTCAGCACATCCCCGTGCGCGTCCCCCAGACTGTCGACGACTTCCGTGAGTTCCAGCGGTACGTCATCGACCGTGCGAACGCTGGGGAGCGGGTCGCGTACGACACGGAGACGACGGGGCTCGACACGTTCAGCCCTGGTTTCCGTATTCGAACCGCTCAGTTCGGCACCCCTGATGAGGCATGGGTGCTCCAGGTGGAGAAGGGATCCGACCTTCAGCGCCTGGCGACGTGGGCCCTGCGCACGCTGCCGGCGCTGTCCATGCAGAACCGCAACTTCGACATGTTGGCTTCCGACAGGCACTTGCCCGGAATCAAGTTGGAGGAGCTGGCACCGAAGACGCTCGACACCTACATCTACAGCCACCTGTCCGACCCGCGCCGCCGGGATCAGGGCGGCGTAGGTAACGGTCTGAAGGACGCATCCTCCCACTACGTCGACCCGTCGGCCCCGGACACCCAAGGTGGGCTGATCGAGGAGTTCCACAAGATCGGCTACACCAAGGACACCGGGTGGCCGCACATCGACATCGACAACCCGCTGTATCTCTCGTACGCCGGCGGTGACGTGATCCTGACGTCTCGCCTCCTGCCGAAGGTGCAGCAGCGCGTCAGGGAGCTGGGCGTCAACCCCAACCTCCCCGCCTTCGAGCACGAGGTGGGCTACGTCTGCGCCCTCATCGAGCGGCGCGGAATGCGCATCAACCGCGAGTACACAACGCAGCTCTCCGCGGAATTGCTGGAGGAGTCGGCCCGCTGGGCGGAGGAGGCGAAGAAGTACGGCGTCGACAACGTCAACAGCACGAAGCAACTCTCTGCGGCGCTCCTGGGCATGGGTGAGGTCATCCCGGAGCGGACGGACGGCGGGGCGGTCCAGGTGAACGGCAAGGTTCTCAAGCGCCTGGCCGATGTCGACAAGGACTGGGAGCCGATCGAGTCCCGGACCCCGAACCCGCTCGCGATGGCCGTTCTGCGCAGTAAGCGGGCGTCGAAGTGGCGCACGTCCTACGCGGAGGCGATGCTTCGCACGGCCGACGAGAACGATCGCGTCCACCCGAAGATCGGCGCCCTTGCCGCCCGCACGGCGCGCATGTCGATCTCGGACCCGCCCTTCCAACAGCTCCCGTCGGGCAAGTGGGAGGTTCGCCATTGCGTCGTCGCCGATCCGGGGCACCGGGTGATCTCGGTCGACTACTCGTCGGTGGAGCCGCGCGTCATGGCGGCGCTGTCCGGCGACGAGAAGATGACGGCAGCCATCCTCCGCGGCGACGACCTGCACAACCTGACGGCTGCCTCGGTCTACGGCCCGGACTTCACGCCGGGGCAGCGCAAGGTTGCCAAGGTCGTGCAGCTCGGGGTGGCGTACGGCGGGGGAGCGGCAACGATCGCTGCTCAGACCGGCCTTACTCTCCAGGCTGCACAGGCTGCGGTGAAGGGCTACAAGCGGACGTACCCCCGACTGGCACGGTACATCCGGGCCCTTCAGAGCCAGGTCATCCGGGACGGTTACACCCTTCGGACTCCGTCGGGCCGGCGGCTCGTGTTCGACCGGGACGCCGCGTATGCCAGCTTCAACGGTGAGATCCAGTCGACGGCGCGCGACATCTTCGCCCAAGGGCTGTTGGAGATCAACGCCCGTGGCCTCACACCTCACGTCCTGCTTCCGGTCCATGACGAGATCGTGGCAGACGCCACTGACAGTGAGGCTCATGAAGTCGCTCGGGAGATCGGGGAGGCCATGACGATGTCCCTCCGCGGTATCCCGCTTGGAACCGATCCTGACGTCGGTGGCGGCTCGTGGGGGTCGCTCTACATGAAGAAGGCCGACACAATGATGGCCAACGACTCGTGGTACGCCGCGCACCCCGACGAGGCGCGGGCGGCAGAGTTGGCACGCAAGTGACGCCCCGTCGACTACCCGCCCCAACCGGCCAGCGACTGACCGTGGTTGACCGGACGGTGGCGGGAATCGCTCCCTCTGCCGTCCGGGCCACGAGACGACGACGTCCCATAAGTCCCCCTCTGCGCACCTCTGAGCCTCCGACCGGCCTCTCCCGTCGTGACGTACTGCGACGGTGGGAGGAGCTGGAGTGGTGGAGCTGTGTCTACTGTGACGCCTCGTTCGGCCCAATGGTTGTAGCGGAGGCGGACCACATAACTCCGCTTGCGAAGGGGGGCGTTCATGCGTTCGTCAACCTCGCTCCGGCGTGCGCCGACTGCAACCGGGCCAAGAGTGATCTGGATATGTCGGACTGGATGGCACTAAGTGCAGGTCAGCGCGGCACAGAGGGCAACGAACTCGTCACGCGTCGCGCACGACACACGCGCACACAAAATCCATAAGGTCACGAAACGATTACGAAGACGTGGAGTCCCGTGTCTTGTGTCGGCCGACAAACCCGCAGGTGGGATGGGTCGGCCGACACAAGTATGACTAACTCTGCGTGCCGGGTAGACCGTCAAATCGGTACATACCCCCGGTAACCCCAGCCAGTAACCGGCCACCCGATGATTGCCCGTGGAGGACCCGTGACCTACAGTTCCGAACACGTCGAAGAAGTACAGCATTTGACCACCCTGGCCGACGAGATCCGCTGTGATCTGGCCGAGATGGATCGCTTGCTGAGCATCTACGACGACGCAGTGACCATGCCGGGACGGACGCCCGACATGGACGCGGACGGCACCGGCCGGAAAGCAAGTACCGGCCCCTCTCGCCCGACGGAGCGTGTGGCGCTAGATGAGGCCCGCACCGCTCTACAGCACGAACTCGCAACCGGTATCGAGTACCTGACCCGCGCAAGGGCCTACGTGCTCGGCACCACCGCAGCTATGGACCGGGCCCTTCTTCGCTGGGAGGGGGAGGAGCCGGTTCTCAGTACGGGGGAGAGCCCATGCTCGTCATCACTGGACCGCAGCGGACGCCCGACGAACGAGGCGATCTGATCGAAATGTCCGCGCTCGTGGACGCCGTCTTGGTGACGGACCGTCCGACCTTTGCCGACGTCACCGGCCTGTATCGCCTGGCCGGCTGGGAGTGCTGCGCGCAAGCCTTGGCCGACGTGGCACTGGCTGTTTCGTTCGGCTGGCCAATCAAGGATCTGGCCTTCTAGCTCCGCGAGTCGACTCACGGAACCCCTGAACCCCGAACCACCCCCACGCAGAGGGCTGGGACTCGTGCGCCCCGACGCCCGGCCCCCTGCGTGGTGTGGGTCACAAAAGTCACGCGTCACATTCTCGATTCACCCATCCATATACAAGGCACAACGACTCACCGAGGAGACACCATGAGCGCCACGCAGACCGTCACCATTGAGCAGATCCGCGCCGCACAGGGCGGCGACAGTGACGCCATGTGGGCCGTCATCAGCGCCTACGAGCCCATGCTTCGTGCCACCATCCGCAAGACTGCGCCGGCCGCGGACCAGGAGGACGTCGACGACCTCCTTCAGGATGCACGTGTGGCACTGATGGAGTGCCTCCGGTCGTACGACACGACGATCACCGAAGGGGCCGGTCTGAACGCCTACGCCCGGCGGGCGGTACAGCGAGTGGTGGCGGACGGATGGCTGGCCGCACAGACGTCGTTGTCCGTGGAGCCCGGCGCCGGTCACCGCGTGAAGCACGCCCTCTGGCTCGCTGGCGGTGACGTCGAACGCGCCTGGACCACCGTATCCAGTGCGACGGACCCGCGTCGACAGATGTCACGTGAAGCCTTCATGGGTGTTTGTGAAGCACTGATGGAGACGCACAGCCTCGAAGCGCCCCAGGACGGCCCCGACAGCCCCACTCTGGGCGAGACCATCCCGGACACCTCAATGGACATCTCCGCCCCCTCGGAGGCCCGGGACACCGCCCGCTACCTCCTGAGCCAGATCCCTCCGCGCCAGGCGTACGCACTGCGCGCCTTCTACGGCGTCGGCATGACGAAGCTGCCCGACGAGCAGGCGAGCGACGAGCTGGGGCTCAGCAGCCGCGGACAGTTCGCCGCCCTCCGTCAGACCCGCACCCGGGGAATCCAGTCCGCCCGATCCGTCGCCGCTAAGCAGCGTCTGGCTGCGTGAAGCACCAACACACCTAGGAGTCCGCCATGTACCCCTCCCTTGACGACTACGACCTCCAGGGCGTCCGCCCCGAGGAAGCCGCCCTCTGGGGCGCCGACGTCCTGGCCGGCGTGGAGGCACTGACCGACGCCGCGATGTTCGACGCGGACCTTCCCGACTGACCTCCGTGAGTCGACTCGCGGAGCTATCTGAACCGACAGAGGAGAGAGCATGACCGAGTGCAAGATTGAGTGCCGGTACAACCGCTCGGACATCATCACGGCGCACGCCGCGAACGGCGAGATCTGGTTTGAACCCGGGTCTGACAACGTCAGCCCCTCCCTCGCTGACGCCCGCACCTTCGCCCGCGGCATCCTGTCCCTGGCCGACGAGGTGGATGGGGGAGAGGAGAAGGCGGAGCCGGCGCCGGACAGCCGCCCGAAGGTGGGTGACCGGGTCATCGTGGTGGAGGACGACCCGAACGGACTTACGGGGACGTTCGTCGGTCTCGTGGGCACGCTGACCAATGACGATGGGGGCGCGTGCGTGCCTTACCTTGTGAAGTTCGGTGAGGGGTCGCACGGAGACGTCGACGGACAGTGGTACTGCCGGCGCGTGGAGAAGGTGGCCGACGAACCCGCCTCCCTCCCGGCCGCCACCATCACCACCCCCACCCGCGAGGCGTACCTCCACCGGGCCGCGTCCGATCTGATCGAGCTGGCCGACTACCTGGCAGGAGAGGGCGCATGAGCATCGAGATCGGAACCCGTGTCAGGTTCACCGAAGACCACTCGCGCGCCGGACAGGTCGGCATCGTGGACGACGTCGACGCGTTCAACGGCAACGAGCCCTACCGGGTCGTGAACAACGAGGGAGAGTTCCTGGCCTGGACCGGCGACGTGGAACCGGCAACATCGGCGATGGTCGCCGACCGTGAAGCCCTCGTGGCCCGCGCCAAGGAACTCCTGGCCGACACCCCGCACACCGTCGCCGACATCATCGCCATGGCCGCCTTCCTAGCCGGCGAGTAGCCGCTTACCGAGGGCCCGGGGCTACGGCTCCGGGCCTTTCGCGTAGCTCCGTGAGTCGACTCACGGAACCACTTGTGTCGGCCGACACAAGTGTGTCATAGTCAAGGCACGCCAGGGACTCACGGAGGGTCCGGCGGGAGGAGAGAGTCATGACCGACACCATCACGGCCGCTGAACTCGTCCGCAACGACCGCGTGGTCCTTGACCCGAACGAGCTGCCGCATCTGGTGGACCTCGTCCGCGGCGATGGCCCGACGGTCTATGTCGTCTTCTCTTCTGGCGAGGAGCGCGTCTTCTCGACCGAAACCTTCGTGACGATCGTCGGATAGCCGAAACGCCCTCCGGGGCGTCCGCGGGGACTGGCCTACCCGCGCTGATGAGGCAGGCCGCTAGGAGGACGAGATGCCGAAGAACCCGATGACCCGCACGCAGATGAAGGAAGACGCTCAGAACACCCTCATGCACGGGATCGGAAACATGCTGGGGTACTTCGAAGAGGTCTACGCGCCAATCGGATGGGCCGATTGGACAGCGGCGCAGCAGGACGAGTACCGGCTTGTCATGCGACGTGAGGCTGACCGTGTGGCGAAGCTGTTCGGCTTCGACAAGGCGTGGACCAACTGATCCACCCGCCCCGCATAGGCAAGCCCACCGGCGCCCCCAGCGCCAGGGCGCGCGGTTCGAATCCGCGGCGGGGCACGCAGAGACCACGATCTAGGAGGAGAAATGGCAGTCGAAGGTCAGCACTGGCACGACCGGCCCACTGACTGTTGCAATACGCGATGCGGTCACGCGCCGGGAACACACTTCTACTGCACACTTCAGGCGGACGGCTCGTACGCATGCGCTCCGTGGTGCGACACGCACCGGATGAAGATCTGGCCCAACTCGGGGGACGTGCACAGCCCTATCAATCTCTGAGCTACCGCCCCGGAAAGGCAGTCAGGCGAGTGCGAGTCTCGCCCGGGGCACTCCACCACTCCGACGTCAGGAGGAACCATGCCCACCTACTACTCGTCCTTCGGGTCAGCTGCGGGCGCCGCCATGGAGAGTAACGCCCGGATGGCTGCCGAGCACGCTGCACAGCGGGCGGCCGAAGAGCACCGGACCCACACCACCATCCTCATCCCCGCCCGCGAGATCCGCCGGGGCGACGAGTTCGACCTCCACCGCCACACCCGAACGGCCGCATACAACGCCGTGAAGACAATCCGGGGCAGCGTCCGTGTAGCCCTCGCGGACGGCGGCGAGGCGTACCTCCCGGCCGACCACGAGATCCGCGTCAGCCGGCCGACGGGGGAGTGCCTGTGCGCTACCGGGTGACGCTGGAGTCCGGCCGGTCGGCCCTCGTCGACGACGTGGCCCAGCGCCACTTCCTTCGCCAGGCCGTGCGACGGGGCGACGGACGGACTCGGGTGCGCGGCGGTTGGGTCGTCACGCTGCCCGGGGGAGCGCTCGTGGCGCTGCTGCGTGAGTCGACTCACGGAGGTGCGGCGGTCGCTCTTGTGTCGGCCGACACAAGTGTGTCATGATGGTGGAACACCGCAAGGGACTCATGGAGGAGAACATCATGAAGATCACCAAGGGGGCGCGAGTCTCAGGCTCCATCACCAACAACTACGTCGGTCACCTGGAGTTCACGGGGACAGTGGTCGACATGTACCAGTCTGGCGGTCGACTCGCGGTGAACGTGGCCTGTGATGACGGAGTGGAGCGCACGGCCCTGGCCGATCGGCTGACACCCGGACCTGCCAAGCTCACCCCGAACATGGTCCGGTCTCTGCGGAACCTCGTTCGCCACGAGAGTGTCTGTGCAGAAGGCACTCAGGCCATGAACGATGCGGGGTGCACCTACCCGGCACTCGAAGCGCTCGTTCGTCGCGGCCTGGCGGAAGTCGTAGGAACGGGTCAGCAGTGCGCTCGCTTCGACGGCGGGACCTACGAGCCCCGCGTCTACCGTGCGACGGATTCCGGCCGACGGGCCAACGACCTGCACTGTGGCTAGCCCTACTCGGAGCCCCTGCCAGTAGAGGCGGCAGGGGCTCCACCCATTCACCACCCACGCACACGAACGAGGAGCCATGTCCACCACCCCGCGTCACGTCAGATGGGCCCGCAAGTACGGGCAGACCGCCGTCCTCTACGCCGCCCTGGCGCTCTCCGCCCCGGGGGAGTACGCGCTCGCGACGATGGCCGGCTGGGATCCCTCCGTTGCCTGGCTCATGCCCGCCGTTCTCTCGCTGTACGCGGCGATCAGCGCGAGCGTCGCGAAGGCGTACAAGACAACGGCGCGGGAGGCGAAGGGAACGGAGCACGAGGCGGAGGCCAACCGCCGTTCGAAGAACGCAACGGTCGGCGCCCTCCTGGCCCTCTTCATGGCAACGGCCGCTCAGGTGACGGAACATGTGATCACCGCGACGGTTCTCGGCCCAACGCTCTGGGTGATCGTCGTTGTCTCCGCCGTTCCGCCGTTGGTCGCCGCGCACGTGCTTCACATCGACCCGCCGCTGGAACTGGACGAACTGGCCGACGTCGAAGACGAGCGCGAGGCACCCACGGAGGGGCCGCAGGAGGCCGCTGGAGAGCCCGAGACGGACCCGGAGACCCAACTCCCCGCAGAGCCTGTGGAAGCGCCGTACGTGCCCGTTCTCGTGACGTACGCTCAGGCTGCTGACGCCCTGGGGCTGAGTGAGATCACCGTTCGCGGCGCCGCCAACAACGGGCGACTGGAGAAGCACGCGGGCGACGACCCCCGACGGGTGTACGTCGACATGCGTGAGTGCAGCACAGTGTTCGCCAAGAGCCGGCGTACGGCCGGGGTTTGAGGAGAGATCATGCCGGTGATCAAGGACGCCAATGGCGAGGGAGCCCTCATTGCCCCGGCCGATGGGCTCATTCGGTTCGAGACCGTCGATCGTTGGACGCGCTTGGACTACACCCCCGCTCAGGCCCGCAAGCTGGCCGCCGCTCTGCTCCGGGCGGCCGACGAGGCGGAGGGCGTGGAGCCCGTCGACGTGGAGCAGGCCGTCCGCAACAAGGTCGCCGATGAGCTGAAACAGATGGACGGTACGAACATGGGCATGAACATCAGCCGCATCCAGGCTGCGAACGTGGCCCGCAGGGGCCTCCGCCCGATGGACACACGCCACGGGACCACACAGCGGATGTGGCTGTACTGAACCACCCGAGAGCCCTCGTCGCACGCCGACGGGGGCTCTTTGCGTTGTCGGCCGACGTCAGTCGGTCGGTAGCTGCCCCTGGTTGGGTCCGTACGCGTATCGAACTCCGGGCTGGCCCCACTGATACGTGCGCGAGACGTTGGCGCCGGTGCCCAGGCTGACGCTGCACTGGTAGGAGACGCCACGGTCGGGGTGTATGTGGCGGGCGTCGACGACGGCGCGCCGCCATTGGCCATTGATCTTGACGTACAGGCCGGGCTTGCTTTCGTGCGGATAGACATGGACGTCAGGTTCCGGGCCGTCGGATTCGGTCCACGGGCGCTGCTCGATCGCGTCAGGAGTGTCGCTCATACGTTCGAGTGTACGAGCTACCCCACCGGGCGTCCCTCCGCCCACAGCGCCGTCACGTGCCCCGCGAAGCGGTCGAACAGTCCGTCGTCCCCGAGCCGACGCAGGTGCAGCATCGGCGACTCATGACCGAGGAGCGACGACAGGTGCGGAGTCACCAACATCTCGTCGTCGAAGGAGAAGACGGACAGCGCGATGTGGTCGTCGCTGAAGCGCGCCTCCAGGCCCTCCACGGCGCCCATGCGCTGGAGAGCGTCCAGGGTGATCCGGATGCGGGTACCGACCGTCAGAGGGACGCCTTCGATCTCCTCCCGGCGCCGCGTGACATCGGAGCTGGGATCGCCGATGAGGAAGCGGACGGAGCAGTCGGCCGACGCCTTAGCCTTCAGGCGGTCGGAAAGACGGCTCTGCTCCTGCCACAGGAAGTAGTTCGTGTAGCCGGCGAAGGTGATCTCCCTCTCCGCCTGGTCGATCAACTTGGACCACACTGACGTCGGGCAGGCGTTCCGGTACGGGTAGGCGTCGACGATCTCCCGCTCCGGGCCTGTCTTGACGACGTCCCGCACAGCTCGCGGCCACAGCATGTCGGCTCCTACTCCCAGTGCCCTTGATACGTCCTCCCGAGTGCCCGGATGGGGAACGCGGGATGCGTCGGTTACCCATCTTTCCACCGTCTTCGGTGAGACACCGACGGTGCGGGCAAGTGCGGACTGGCTCATGCCGGCGGAGGAGAGGGCATCGCGGAGCACGGAATTCAAGAGGACCCCCGGGGACGTCTAGGACGCTTCGGACGGTAGCAGTGTCCGTCCAAGGTGTCCCCGGAATGTCTGCAACCTCGTCCCCGCGGATGGTGGACGATATCCGTACTCAATCCGGCGAGGCGTGAGGAGGGCGGCCAGTGACGTACGAGCCCATTCCTGTCTCCGTGCGGATGAGGCCGTCCTCGCGAAGTGCCCGCATGACCTTCTGGGCCGTCACGGCGGCGATTCCGAATTCGCCCGTGAGTGTCACGACGGACGGCACGCGGGATCCGGGCGGATAGGTTCCGTCGGCAATTCGGGCGCGCAAGATGTCGGCCACCTGTCGCCATTTGGGCCGCGTCTCGTCCAGCTCGATCCTCACATGCGGGACCGTAGATGATCATGGTACATCAGTGCGAGCGATAGACTGCCGTAGCGTTCTATAGCATGCTATGGACAGCAAAGGCCCCCGCGACCGTGCGACCGGTCCGGGGGTGCGGCCAACGCTGAGTAGGAGCGTCGACATGCCTGACCTTACCGAAGCGGTGCACCTGAGTGACCCGATGTCGGCCTTAGAGCCCGTCCCGAACCCCGGATGCGACGTCTGTACGTCGCTCGGTCAGCAGCGCGAGGAGGCTCGCGTGATGGGCAACATGACCACGGTGACCGACTGCAACGTGGAGATCCGGCGCCACCCGCACAAGATGCAGAAGAGGTGGTCGGCATGACGCGGGCAATCGTGCGGCACGTCAAGCACACCATTAAGCAGCACCCGAACACCGACGTCACGTACGAAGCGGAGTGCCTCCACTGCAACTGGAAGGCCACTCCGTCGACCACGGTGGCGGCCGTCGACGTGGAGTGCCTGAGCCACGCCGGCAAGAGCAACCACCGCGGGTACCGGCGGATCGTCACCGGATTCGCCTTCGTCATCCGTGAGGGCGAGGAGCGGTGCGTCGACAGCCCGCAGTCGGGTACATGAAGGCCGTGATGTGCCCCCACTGCCGCACCTCCATGGCGGCCAGCAACGGCCGGGAGACGTGCCTCACGTGCCCGCGGTATGCCCTCCCCGGCGACACGGCCGACGACGTAGAACGCCACGAGACCGAACGGATCCAGGCCTTGGCGCTGCTGGATGTCGCACTGGCCGACCATGACGCCACCCGGACGCGCGACCGGAAGATCACCGACGAGATGGAGGCCAGGATGGGCCAGACGATCCAAACCCGCGGCTGTTCTAAGTGTGGCGGGACGATGTACCGCACGGTGGACACGGACGAGAACGGCAACCCGACGAACATGTCTCAGTTCATCTGCAACGGCTGCGGAAACATGGAGTAGCCCCTAGGCCGCGCGTCCGCTGCTCGTCACAGCGCGGACCGCGGGAGCGGCGGGGGAGAGGTCGACAGCCACCTCCGCCGTTCCAACCCTGAGCCCCGTCTCCCACCCCCCAGGGAGACGGGGCTTCTGCGTTGCTGACCTGGGGCGTCTCAGCGTGCGCTAACCTAGGGAATTAAGCTCGATCGCGGGGCACCGGTCCATGACCATGTCCAGGCCCGCCGCGCGCGTCCGCTCGAAGGCTTCCCGGTCGACCACGCCGAGCTGGAACCACACCGCCTTCGCGCCGGCCGCCACCGCCTCGTCCGCGACGGCGCCCGCCAGCTCGCCGTTGACGAAGACGTCCACCACGTCGACCGGGAAGGGGATGTCCGCGAGCGAGGCGTACCCCTGTTCCCCGTGCACCGTCTCGGCCTTCGGGTGCACCGGCACCACCCGCTTGCCGAACCGCTGGAGGACCTCCGCCACGCCGAAGGCCGCCCGGGAACGGTTGCCGGAGAGACCCACCACCGCCCAGGTGTCGCCCGTGTCCTGAAGAATCCGCCTGATCGTCGCGTCGTCCGCGTACGAGTCCGCTGCGCTGCTGCCGTCTGCGTTCATGCCGGGACAACCGGCGGCCCCCACCCAGCCATTCCCGCCGGGGCCCGCCCTCGCGGCGGCGCATAGGGTGGACGGATGCAGGAGCAGTACCGGACCGTCGCCCGCGAGGGAGTGCACGGATGCGAGATCAACCGATCCCGTTTCCTCTGCTCCCTCGCCCCCGCCGCCACCGAACAGGAGGCGCAGGACTTCGTCGCGCGCGTCCGCAAGGAGCACCCGACCGCCTCCCACAACTGCTACGCGTACGTGATCGGCGCCGACGCCTCCGTACAGAAGGCGAGCGACGACGGCGAACCGGGCGGCACGGCGGGCGTTCCCATGCTCCAGATGCTGTTGCGGCGGGAGGTGCGGTACGTCGCGGCGGTCGTCACCCGCTATTACGGCGGGGTCAAACTCGGCGCGGGCGGGCTGATCCGTGCGTACGGGGGAGTCGTCGGCGAAGCCCTCGACGCGCTCGGCACCCTCACCCGACAGCCCTTCCGGCTGGCGACCGTCCGCGTCGACCACCAGCGGGCGGGCAAGCTGGAGAACGACCTGCGGGCCACCGGGCGGGACGTCCGCGAGGTGCGGTACGCCGAGGCCGTCACCATCGAGATCGGGCTGCCGGACGGCGATGTCGAGGCGTTCACCGCCTGGCTGGCCGACGCGACGGCGGGGACCGCGACCCTGGAGCTGGGCGGCGAGGCGTACGGGGACGCGACGGCGTGAACCTCGTGAACCTCGTGAGGTGAGGGCAATCCCACGGGGGCCAGAATCATGATCGATGCGGGTTCGGCGGCCCGGCGGCGTTAGCGTGGTCGGTGCCGAGCGGGATCACGGCCGCCGGTGCGCGGCCCACGGGGTGGAGGACGACGACGATGCAGGCCGGAACCGGCGGAGTGATGGCGTGAGGCTCCTGCACACCTCGGACTGGCACCTGGGCCGGTCCTTCCACCGCGTCTCCCTGCTGGAGGCCCAGGGCGCCTACCTCGACCACCTCGTGGCGACCGTCGAGGAGCGCGAGGTGGACGTCGTCCTCGTCGCCGGCGACGTCTACGACCGGGCCGTGCCGCCGCTCACCGCCGTCGAGCTGTTCGACCGCGCGCTGCACCGGCTCGCCGCGGCCGGCGTCCCCACCGTCATGATCTCCGGCAACCACGACTCGGCCCGCCGGCTCGGCGTCGGCGCCGGGCTCTTCGAGCGCGCCGGGATCCATCTGCGGACCGACCCCGAGGGCTGCGCGACCCCCGTGGTACTCGCCGACGACCACGGCGACGTCGCGTTCTACGGGCTCCCCTACCTGGAACCGGCCCTGGTCAAGGACGCCCTGGGGGCGGGCAAGGCCGGTCACGAGGCGGTCCTCACCGCCGCCATGGACAAGGTCCGCGCCGACCTCGCCACCCGCCCCTCCGGAACCCGCTCCGTCGTCCTCGCGCACGCCTTCGTGGCGGGCGGGGTTCCCAGCGACAGCGAACGCGACATCACCGTCGGCGGGGTCGCCGCCGTCCCCGCCGGGGTCTTCGACGGCGTCGACTACGCGGCCCTCGGCCATCTCCACGGCTCCCAGCGGGTCACGAGCCGCGTCCGCTACTCCGGCTCGCCGCTCGCCTACTCCTTCTCCGAGGCCGACCACCGCAAGACCATGTGGCTCATCGACCTCGACGTCCACGGGGACATCGCCGCCGAGGAGCGCGTCGACTGCCCCGTGGAGCGGCCCCTCGCCCGGCTCCGCGGCCGCCTCGACATGCTCCTGGAGGACCCCGCCCTGGACCGCCACGAGGGCGCCTGGGTCGAGGCCACCCTCACCGACCCGGTGCGCCCCGCCGACCCCATGGCCCGCCTCGCCCGGCGCTTCCCGCACACGCTCAGCCTCGTCTTCGACCCCGAGCGGCCACCGGACGACCCGGCGGCGTCCTACGCCCAGCGCCTCAAGGGCCGCGACGACCACCAGATCGCCGAGGACTTCGTCGCCCACGTGCGCGGCGGCAGCGGCCCCAGCGACCTCGAACGCACCGTGCTGCGCGCCGCGTTCGACGACGTCCGGGTGGACGAGACCGTGCGCGAGGTGTCCCGGTGAGACTGCACCGCCTGAGCATCACCGCCTTCGGGCCGTTCGGCGCCACCCAGGAAGTCGACTTCGACGCCCTGTCCTCCGCCGGTCTCTTCCTGCTCCACGGCCCCACCGGCGCGGGCAAGACCTCCGTCCTGGACGCCGTCTGCTTCGCCCTGTACGGGGCCGTCCCCGGCGCCCGGCAGAGCCCCGGGGCCTCCCTGCGCAGCGACCACGCCCCCGCGGACCTGCCGACCGAGGTCCAGCTGGAGCTGACCGTCGGCGGCCGACGTCTCGAAGTCACCCGCAGCCCTGCCCAGCCGCGCCCCAAGAAGCGCGGCGACGGCTTCACGATGGAGAAGGCCCAGAGCAGGCTGCGCGGTTACGACCCCGAGCGCGGCTGGCAGGCCCTCAGCAAGTCGCATCAGGAGATCGGCGAGGAGCTGACCCAGCTCATCGGCATGAGCCGGGACCAGTTCTGCCAGGTGGTGCTGTTGCCGCAGGGCGACTTCGCCCGCTTCCTGCGCTCGGACGCCGAGGCCCGCGGCAAGCTCCTCGGCCGGCTCTTCGACACCCGCCGCTTCGCCGCCGTCGAGGAACGTCTCGCCGAACTGCGCCGGGGCGCCGAGGCCAAGGTCACCGCAGCCGACGAACGGATCCTCGCCCTCGCCCAACGCACCGCCCAGGCGGCCGGACCCGCCGGCGCCGAGGCCACCCCGATCGCCGCCCGGCCCGGCGAACCGGGCCTCTCCGAAGCGGTGTTGGAGTGGGCCGCGATCGCCCGGTCCACGGCCCGCGAACGGCTCGACATGGCCCACCGCGTCGTCGCGTGGGCCGAGGGCCGGCAGCGCGAGGCCCGCCACGCCCTGGACGCCGTACGGGAACTCGCCCGCCTCCAGCAGCGGTACGAGGAGACCCGCCGGCGCTCCGCCGCGCTGGAGGAACGACGACCCGAACACGACCGCTGCCAGGAGGAGTTGGAGCGCGCCCGCAAGGCCGACCGGGTCGCCCCCGCGCTGGACCTGCGCGAGGAGGCGGAACGCGCCCACCGCCGGGCGGCCGATGCCCTCGACCGGGCCAGGGCGCAGTTGCCGCCCGACCTCGCCGACGCGGGCCCCGACCAACTCGCCGATCTGGAGCGCCGGTTCCGGCAGGAGCTGGGCGGCCTGGAGTCCGCTCGCCGGGCCGAGGCGCGCAGTGCCGAGATCGACGAGGAGCGCGACCGGCTGGAGCGCGAATCCCGGGCCGACGACGCGACCGTCCGGGACACCGAGGTCTGGCTCGCGGGCTGGGACACCGTCCACACCGGGCTCCGGGAGCGCATCGCCACGGCGCAGGAGGCCGCGACCCGCGCCGAACAGCTCGCCGGGCTCCTCGCCCCGGCCCGCCGCCGACTGGAGGCCGCCCGCCGCCGCGACGCACTGGCCGCCGAGGTGCGGACCGCCCGGGAGGAGCTCGCCGGGGCCCGCGAGCGCGCCCTGGCCACCCACGAGACCTGGCTCGGGCTGCGGGAGCGGCGGCTGCGAGACATCGCGGCGGAGCTGGCCGCCGGACTCGTCGACGGCGCGCCCTGCACCGTCTGCGGCTCCGCCGAGCACCCGGCCCCCGCCACCGAGGGCGACGGGCATGTCGACCGGGCCACCGAGGAGGCCGCCCTCGCCGCCCACCGTGCCGCCGAGGAGACCCGTACCCGCGCGGAGCAGGCCCTCGGGCTCGTCCGCGAACGCCGCGCCACCGCGGATGCGGAGGCGCGCGAGGGGGAGGCTACGGAGGCCCGCGACGAGCAGGCCCGCGACGCGGATGCCCGCGACGCGGAGTCCGGTGGGCCGGCGGCGTCGGCGGCCTTCCCGGTGGCGAGCGGCGACCACGGGGCGGCCCCGGGCCCCGGCCCCTCCGTCGACGAACTCCGCGACACCGTAGACCGGTTGACCGCCGGGCAGGCCGAGGCGCATCGCCTCGCCGCCGGGACGCACGCCGCCCGCGAGGCCCTCGACGCCGCCGAGCGCGAGCACGCCGGCCGCCTCGAACTCCGGCAGGAGGTCGAGCGCCGGGCCGCCGCCCGCACCTCACGGCGGGAGGCCCTCGACCGCGAGCAGGCCGGGCTGCACGACGAACTCGCCACCGCCCGGAACGAGTCCGGTTCCGTCGCGGCGTACGCGGACCGCCTCACCCGCCGAGTGGAGCTGCTGGCGGAGGCCGCCGAAGCCGTACGCGCCGAACAGGACGCGGCCCGGCAGCGCAAGGAGGCCGACGACCGGCTCTCCGACGCGGCGTTCCGGGCCGGCTTCGACACCCCGGAGGCCGCTGCCGCGACGCTCCTCGGCGCCGCGGCGCAACGCGACCTCCAGCACCGCATCGACGCCTGGCAGGCCGAGGCCGCCGCCGTGGCCGACCGCCGCGCCGAACGCGAC